>JBHHXN010000074.1:0-24100 GCA_046757025.1 bacterium | reverse complement strand
GGTTAAGAAAAATACCTTAAAAACCATTGATTACACAACTGCGAAACTTGAGTAAATGAAAAATTCAAAATACAAATTGGATAATTGCGAGGGAGAACCGTGTAATCCATTTTTCAAGTAAGCGACGATCAACGAGGCAAATGGTCTCGGCGAACTAATTTCCCACAATGGTTACCAAATTAACAGAGACCTAAATTGAGCGATTCCTGAATGAAGGGGGACGGGGTACAAGCTTCAGCTTGCAGGGGTTTGGGGAAAAACACGCTGAAGCGTGAACACCCTTGATGCTAACCCGTTAATAGGACAATTCAAAGCTAAATCGCTCAATTTAGGAGAGATTAAGATACGGCTCAACTGGATTTTCAAAAATTTCTTAATTTATTTCATCTTTTAACGGGACTCACAATTTTGCATTTTTCAATTTGAAATTTGCATTTTGAATTTCAAGAGATCATTCCGCTTCCCCCATCAATTTTTCTTCTTCGGCTTCCTGTTCGACCATTTCTTTTTCAGCCATGGCGTCAGCAAATCGTAAGTTATCTTTCCAAAAATAAGAGAGGCCGATGAGCGTGAACGGGATGGTGTTCATGGCGTGACTGATGACCGCAAAACTCAAGGCTTCGCTTTCCGGTACACCGAAAAGCGCCAGACCTTTCATGCAAAACCAGTGGTAGGTTCCCACAAAGCCGGGCGAAGACGGAATCATGATCCCGATACTGACGATCACCAGTATGACGACACTGGAAAACATATTGAGGTCGTATCGTTGTGGAAAATCGAATGCGAAAAACGATGTGTAAACCGTACCGATGTAAAATGCCCACACCAGAATCGAAAAATTGAGAATGGAGAGATAATGTTCGGTTTTTTTGAAAACACTGAAACCCATTAGAAAAGAACGAACCACTTTTTGAACCAGGCCAAAGATTTTCGTTGGCAAAATTTTCTGTAAGACCTTTATGGTACCGTCGGTTTTTTCCATCAAAAAAACCATTAAGATGATGGCACTGGTCGTCATAAAAAAGATACCATATCCGCTTTTTTTAATTAACTCCGGCAAAGGAAAAAAGAAAACCGTGGCAGATAAAAGAACCAGCAAAGACAGAAGGTCGATGAGCCGTTCAACCAGGACTGTGGCAAATGCCGAGCTTTTGGAAATTTGTTGAGATTTACCAATCGCAAACGCGCGTAAAAACTCACCCAGGCGCAATGGAAAAATATTGTTGGCGGCATAGCCGATCATCAGTGCTGAGAAAAGCGGCTGAATCTTCACCTCCCGAATGGGTTCTAAAAAATAACGCCATCGAAATGCCCGCAGCCAATGGCTGGCAAGCATAAAACTCATAGCAGGAATAAGCCAGATATAGTTCGCATTTTTCAACGCTTCGAGCATTTCCTGAAAATTGACTTCTCTAAAAGCAAGATAAAAAAATATCGCGCTAATAACGATTCCAATGAATACTTTTAATTTCAATTGTTCCCCTCGTTTTTAGACATTAAACCGAAAAGTGACAACATCTCCATCCTTAATTGTGTACTCCTTACCTTCTAATCGTAACAGGCCTTTTTCTTTGCACTTGACCAGAGAGCCCAGCTGGCTCAATGTGTCAAAATCGACTACCTCAGCTCGGATAAAACCCCGTTCCATATCGGTGTGAATGGCACCGGCCGCTGATTGGGCTCGTGTATTTTTCTTGATCGTCCAGGCGCGAACTTCTTTATCACCAGCGGTGAAAAATGAAATTAAGCCCAACAAATCATAGGAATCCCGAATCAATTTGTGCAAAGCGGGTTCTGTAATACCCATTTCCTTTTGAAACAGCTCTTTTTCATCCTCAGGTAATTGCGCAATTTCCATCTCTAATTTCGCAGATACGCAATCCAATACGATATTTTTGCCTTTAACAATTCCTGCAAACGCACGCCTTATTTCTTCATCATCGCTCACCTCCTTTTCATCGATGTTTATTATCAACAGCATCGGCTTGGCAGTCAAAAACTGGAAACCTTTTATGATTTTTTGTTCAGATGGGTTAAAATTTAGCTCTCGCAGAGGCGTTTCCGATTCCAGGCTGTCAAGACACTTTTGCAGAACTGTCAGTTCTCTCTGTCCCTGCTCGTTTTTGGTCTTTTTTAATTCTGAACCCAACCGATCAATTCGGCCCTCCAGGATAGCCATGTCGGACAAAAAAAACTCGGTCTCAATCGTAAGCAGGTCGCTTTTTGGATCGATCGTTCCCTCCGGATGGGGCACCGCTTCATCGCTGAAATTCCTGAGAACACACAGCAACGCATCGACATTGCGTAATTTGCCTAAAAATTGTTCCTGAAACCCAGACCGTTGGGTAGAGCCTTTCGCTAATCCCCCCACATCCAAATATTCAATGGTCGCCGGAACGCTCTTAGCTTGACTGTATAATTCATGCAACCGATCCAATCGCGGGTCGGGAACTTTAACGATGCTTAAATGCGCTTCCTTCTTGTCAAAGCGCGTGGTTGTCGGAGCAGTGGATGATGCGGTCAGTGCTGTGAACAGAGTTGTTTTGCCAGATTGTGGTAAGCCAATAATTCCAATTCGCATAAAAAGTAAAAAATTTATTTTAATGAGAGTTGAAAGTAAGATATATTTTGAAATTTATCAAGAAAATTGTGCAGGAATGTCGAGTGAAACGACGGCCGTCACCAAATTTTTCTCAACAAAACAAAGCGCTGCATCCTTGCTCAAAGCCCTGATTTTTTTCTGGAAACACGCCCGCCCGAGCCCTATTTCAAAAATTATCCAGCGAGTTCGCTGGAACAAAGTACTATTGTCTGATAGTTATTGATTAGTAGAAAGCTTGGATTGAAAAACACGCACAGGCAAAAAAGAGTTATTTTTGAGTAACAAACTGATGCACCGAATTAAATTTAACGATGACAATAGCATGAGACCGTTAACCAGCAAGTCAACCCGCTTTATCTTCATTGCCGACGGTTGGGCTGTATGATAAATAAGAAAAGCACAGCGCTTTGATGTTTTTAGCTGAGGTCACACCTCGAAACGGAGTTCATCTGATGAAAAGATTCAGATTTCGAAAAATACGAAAAGGATTTTATTTAACCCTTTTACTGGAAAAATACGGCAAATGGTTTGTCTGGGAGTTGAAACGGTTCTTCGTACCACTTGCCCTGTTTTTTGTCATCGTGGGGGGGCTGATCTTCATCAGCAGCCGGGGAATCCCCTGGCAGAACTGGAAAATCACCACAGGATTTCCGGACAAAGTATTTTGCGAACAAATTCGCAGCGGGGCTGTACGGCAACCGTTCAATACCTGGTCTTCTTTAATTTTCGTCACTATCGGTTTGTGGGCAGCCCGGCGTTCCTTTTTGGACAAAGTTTCCGCTCCGCGACTTTCTCCGGTGCGGCGCTACAAAAGGTATGGACTGCTTTACGGCACTTCCCTGGTGATCATGGGCATCGGCTCCTGGTTGTTTCACGCCAGTTTAACCTACCTCGGTCATTTTGTGGACGTCACCGGAATGTACTTTCTGGGTGGGTTTCTTTTCACTTATGGCCTTTCGCGCAAACTGCAACAAAGCGCCTCCGCCTTTTTGGGCGTGTATGCCCTGGTGGTCCTGCCGTTGGTTTTGTTTCAGTGGTTTCGACCCGAAGCCAGCCGTTACGCCTTTGGCGGATTAATTCTGGGGGCGCTTAGTATGGAAGTTTTTCTGCACAAGTCGCTGCAAAACAAGCTCTTTTTGGGGGCGGTCATCAGTTTAGCCCTGGGTTTCGGAATCTGGATTCTCGATGAAAAAAAATTGTTGTGCTGGCCGGGCAGTTGCTTGCAGGGACATGCTTTATGGCACATTCTCACTGCGATTTCAACGCAATTTTCTTACCGGTACTATCTGTCCGAAGGTCCGCGCGTCAATTGGAAAGTCGGCTACCGAGCGGGCAGCTACCGAACCATTTTGAGGAAGCGAAGAAAATAATCTCATTTTAAATCACAAATAAATAGAACTTTAGTCCAGGTCCTTTTCACGGGATTTTTTCTGATTCAATTCACTTTAGTCAAAGCTGTCTGTGTACGTATCCAATTCCCGATGATTTTCAGCGCTGTGGGTGAAAAAGTTTCTTCAATTTGGGCATATTCTGACAGGGTGCCGGTCTGGGCCGTTTGAAATAAGTGATTTAGACCTGGCAACGGTTTGACCTCGTAGCGGCGATTACCGCCCGCTTTCAGCGCGGCTTCGATGGCGCGCAGATTTTCCGCCGCCGCCACCTGCAAATCCTTCTCACCATTTAAAGCTAGCACGGGACAGGTCACTTTTTTTAATGTAGGGGCTGGATCATAATTTAAAAAGAAGCGCACCCAGGGCGAAGTCAGCGCTTTCAGTCCTTGCTGCCAATTCTGTTCCTGATCGCCGAATTGTTTCAGCTCTTGCTTCAACTCCTCGCTGATGCCCTGCCACATCGTATCTTTGAGCTCACGGATCTTTTTTTCAGCCATTGCATTGTCTTTTTCCGTTTTCACAATTGCAAATATTTTTTCTGTAAACGCCCGATCAAATTCGATCATCTCCGCACTGGCGCCCTGTGCTTGTAAAATCAAACACTTTTGTAATAACAGCACCTGATCGCCGGGAAGCCCGGGGCCGGCCAACAGCACAATGAACGCAATGTCCGTAGATTGCGCTGCCACCAGGGGCGCGATGAGTCCGCCTTCGCTGTGTCCGATCAAGCCAATTTTTCGCGGGTCGATTTCTTTTCGGCTTTTAAGATATTCAACTCCGGCCAACACATCTGTTGCAAAATCCTCACTAGTTGCCAGGCTAAAATCACCTGTGGATCGGCCCGTGCCGCGATCATCCACGCGCAGTACGGCCACTCCAAGGCGCGTCAGGTAGTCGGCCAGCACCCAGAACGGTTTGTGACCGAAAACGGTTTCATCGCGGTCCTGTGGCCCGGAGCCGCTGATCAAAATGGCCGCTGGAAACGGTTCGCCCGATTGGGGAAAAGTGAGGGTTCCGGCCAGCCTAATTCCAGCCGGCTTATTTTCATACTCTACTTCCAGCTCCCGATACGGATACGGTTTTATGGGCTCCTGAGGACGCGGCCTTACCTTTACTTTGTCCACGCGTTTGAGGATCAACGGCAGGCTGCGGCCCCCCTGACGCCAGACGCCCGTGATCTGTTTTTTTTCCGCCTGCCAGACACCGTCATAGCGCCCGGCCACACCCGCCACTTCGATTTTCAGACTGTCCTTTTGGAACACCACCCGGCTGGTGGGAATATCTTTGGCGCCCTGGTCCGGACTGTCCATAGTGGCTTTCAAGAGATCATTTTCATCCACATCGATGTGAAATACAATGCGTAATTCAAACCCGGAAATTGCAAGCTGCCCCTGCCAGATCCCGACGATTTTATTCTGATCGGATTTCGAGACCGTCGGTGGCTTTTCCACAAATCTTTTTTCTTTTGTTGATTGATCGACTTTGTGCACGATTAACGGAAAAGATTTACCCCCTTGCTGCCACGTACCCTTGATCTCTCCACTTTTGGGGTCCCAATTGCCTTCGTAAAGTCCGCCGATGGCGCGCACCAGCAGGCGTAATTGCGTGTCATGAATCTCAGCCTGGCTGACGGGAATGCCGGTGGCGCCCTGATCCGGGCTGTCCATGGTGGCGCTGATGGCGCCATCCGGCTTTACCGTAATATGGAAAACAATTCTCAGCGCCAGGCCCGGAATCTTGAGCTTACCCTGCCAATCGCCTGTCAGTGAGGATTGATTTTGCAAATACTCGGCATTGGAGCTTGAAAAATAAAAGATGATAAAAATGAATACCCCACATGGCCAGAGATTTTTCAATGATTTCATCGCAGCCTCCATTTTTTTCAGCATGGTTATCTGGTTACAAGCACTGATACCCAATCGCGTTTCCTTTATTCACCTCTGAATTAATTTAATTATTCGCTACAAAAATCGACGAAAGTAAATTGCGCCGGCTTCTGATTGTCCCACCAGTAAACCCTCTTTCCAAAATAAACTTCATTCGCAATTTGTTTTTTCGATTTCACCTGGAAATTCGACCCCACTAAACAGACCGCAAAAGGGAATCGATGAATTTTTACCAAACTGATTTGTTGCCATCAAAAAAGCCGGCGCTCTGCAGCCGGCTTCTCCAATTCAGATAGACCTTATTATCGAAAAAGAAAGTCAAAACAAACGGGTTGAAACCATCCAAAATCTATGGGATCAATAGATAAACTCAAGCTCAAATGTAACCTTTTCCAGCTCTTTATGTACATCGTCCATGGCCGAGTCGATTTCGTCTTCCACGGCTTCCAGATAAAAATTGACGTCCAAACTTCTTTCCATATTTCGCTTGATGTTCTTGCCGAGTTGCCGCTGATTTTTCTCGTGCAGATCATTCAACCGTGAACGGTGTCGCTGTTTATTCCAACCCCGAAGCTGCTTCCGTAAGTCATTTTTCCAGTGTTTCATTTCTTCCCGCCACTCTCGCCAATGATCCCTATTGAAATTGAAGCGATTGCGATGAGGATTCGATGTCAACTCGGCTCGAATAGATTGAGTTCGTCCCCTTCTTTTAATTTGAATTTCCACTTCGTCGCCGGCTTCAAGGTTGGAGATTATTTCGAGAACATCTTCGGAATCTCGCACTCGCCGGCGGTCTATTTTCAGGATGACGTCGCCAGACTTGATTTTGGCCTGTTCAGCGGGGCTGTCTTCTTCAACGGACAGAACCAGGGCGCCGTCGTGCTCATCCACATCAAAATATCCGGCCAAATCGTCGTTTAAATCAGCCAAGCGTACGCCAAGCCAGGCGCCGTATCCACGCGAAAACGAATAATCTCGTGGGCGACTAAATAATCGGCTGTTGAAATCGCGGTAAAGTCTTTCTGGCTTTTCTGCAATTCGAAGCGTGAGTTTTTTCTTTTTTCCATCCCGAACTATTCCAACTTGCACCCGGTCGTTGGGTTGTTTTCGTCGCACCAGTCTGGTGAGGTCACCGGTGCGACGGATTCGTTTGCCGTCAAATTTAACGATGATGTCTTCATCCCGCAGTCCGGCCTTTTCCGCCGGGCTGTCTTCCACGATTTCGTTGATCAACACCCCCGAACGCGCATCCAGGTCATAATAACGGCGCAGCTCGCCATCGACGTCCTGCACATAAACTCCGATCCAGCCTTCCCGGTCTGCATGCGTTTCCCGTGATCGCGGATTCTGGTGGCCGCAATAATTGAACAGCAGCGGCAAAAGCAAAAGCAGCGACACTGCTGTTCGTTTTGGCCATGAAAATGTTGTCTTTTTAATCATGATGGCACCTCTTTGAAAAGCCCAGAAAACAGGACACAAATCCGAATTTTCACAAAAAGCAATTTTTGACTTTTGGTGGCCGTTCAATTTTGTGAGCCTATTTCAAGGTTCCGGCCAGGCCGGGTTAGGTATTCTTGAAAATGATTTCCTCTTCTTTTGCCTGTTCTAATCACTTCAATTCCAGCAGTTAGAAGAAAATCTACAACAGAAGTTATTCAGTTAGAAGCACAAAATGAAAGATCTTGTAAATTTGACGAACTTTCTTGCAATTTAGTTGCAAAGATTTTATTTTAAGACAGGAACCTTGCTAATAATGATCACGTATCATTTATAACTTTTTGATCACCTCAAATTGCGGTCCGATTCATTTTACAATAACCTTTAAATCGATGACCCGCCTGATTTTAATCGGAATTTTTAAGGATTCATGACTGTTTTTCATAAAAAACCGTGGTAACAAAGGAGCGCCTTGAAAACGATTCGCCTGATTTCAATCATCTTCATTTTTCTTTTTTTGGTGGGTGCGGCCACACTTTACTCCCAGGACAGCGGAAAAATTCGCGATGCCTACGATTTGTTTAATCGAGGCGAGTACGAAAAAGCAGCCAAAATATTTGCAGCCGCAGTTCAAAATTCAGCCACCGCATTCGAGGCCGAAACGGGGCTTGTGCGCGTATGGCTCGCAACCGGCGATTATACAAAAGCGGAGAATTGGGCGTCGCGGGTATTGAAGACGGCCTCCGGCAACGCCGAGGCCCTGAATCTCCAAGGGGAGATCGCCTGGCTGCACGGCGACTATGCCGCCGCTCGCAGCTCATTTCAGAAAGCCATGGAAGTCAATCCTGAACATTTGCCAGCCCGGCTGAATTACGGAATCATGCAGTGGCAGTGGGGCGAAAAGCAAGCTGCCCGCCGCACGCTGCAATATTTTATCACCTATTATCGATCCCGTAGCAATTTGAGCGCCCGGGAGCTGGACTTCATCGCCCGGGCATGCGTGTATTTGGAGCGCTTTTACGATGCCCGCAACGTTTTTTATGAGGCCACGGATGTGGATAAAACCTACTGGCCGGCCTACCTCCATCTCGGCGATCTTTTTGTTTCCAAATACAACACCGCCGACGCGTTCGAGGTGTATGAGAAAGCCCTCAAAATCAATCCCAATGCCGCGCGCGCACATTTAGGTTTGGCAAAATGCTGGCGGCGCGTGGATATGGAAAAGGCGAAAATGTCGGCGGAGCTGGCTCTGAAAATCAATCCTAATTTAATTGCCGCACTCGATCTGTTAGCAGAATTCGAAATCCTGATGGGTAATTTTGAAACCGCTCTGGAAAAATTACAGAACCAGCTAAAGATCAATCCCCACGCATTAAGCACTCGCAGCCTGAGAGCCGTTTGTTTTTATTTTCTCAAGGAAGATTCCAAATTCTCCGAAGAAACCTCCCGAATTCTCACCATTAATCCAAACTACGGTGATTTGTACTATCAAGTGGCGGAAATTCTGGCCCGACGTTATCTGTTTCAGGAATCGGTGGAATTTTATCGAAAAGCCCTGGCCTTGGATCCGGAGCACTGGTCGGCTTACTCCGGCCTGGGTACCAGTTTAAGCCGATTGGGACGAGAAAAAGAAGGCAAACTAGCCCTGGAACGAGCCTTTGCTAAAGATCCGTTCAACAAATATGTTGGCAATTTGCTGCAACTCTTCGATGAATTCCCCGACTACCAGAGTCATACCACCGACCATTTTATCGTGCGCATGCACAAAAGGGACGATGCGGTGTTATCAAAATATGCCATTGCGCTGGCACAGGAAAGTTACGCGGATTTATCCCATAAATATCCCACACCCGGCGCTGAACCTTTTCTGCTGGAAATCTTTCCAGAGCATGATGATTTCGCGGTGCGCTGCTTTGGACTGCCCGGTTCGGACGCCTTTTTAGGTATATGCTTTGGCAACGTGGTGGCCATGGACTCCCCGCGTGCCCGCAGCAAAGGCGACTTTGTTTGGGGTGAAACTCTATGGCATGAGCTGGTGCACGTCAGCCACCTGCGTTTAACGGACAACCGCATTCCGCGCTGGCTTGCCGAAGGCATCGCGGTTTATGAAACCGCCACAGCCAAACCGCACTGGAGCATGCCGCTGGATTTGCCATTTATTCAAGCCTTTTTGAGCAACCAACTGCTGCCCCTGAAAGAGCTGGATAGCGGCTTCAACCGACCCACCAAACCCGGTCAGGTTTCGCTTTCTTATTTTCAGGCTTCAAAAGTGGTGGAATTTCTGGTTGAGAAATACGGTCACAGCCGGCTCACCCAAACATTTCCTGAGTTTAAGGCCGGTTTAACGACCGGGCAGGTTTTTTACAAAGTGTACAAAAAAGACCTGGATGCACTAAACGAAGAATTCAAATTGTTCATCAAGCAAGCATATCGTATGGATGAGGTGGATTATTCCTTTGATCCGCGCCAGCTCAAAGCTCACGCCGCGGATCGCGAAACCTATTTAAAAGAGCAGCTCGAAAAAAAGCCCAACAATCCGTTCTTAAATTTTATGCTTGGTAGGTATTATAAAGAAAACGACCAGATGAAGCTGGCTATTCAATACCTGCGCAAAGCGAAAACGCTGTTTCCGCAATACATTCATGAAAGCAATCCGTACAGCGAATTAGCTGAGTTGTATTTAAAGAACCATCAGAAGCAGGAAGCGATTACAGAGCTCAAGTCGCTCACCGCATTAAATGGGAAAAACACTCAAGCATTAACGAAGCTGGCGGAACTTTGTATCGAGGTAAATAATCACTCAGATGCCATCGTTGCGCTGAACAAAATCATTTACAACACGCCCTTCGATTCCGAAGTCCACAAAATGCTGGCCTCGGCCTATCTGGCAGAAAAACGCTACGACGAAGCCATCGACGAGCTGCAAATTTTACTTGTGACGCAGCCACAGGATATGGCGGGAGCGCATTGCGATTTAGCCGAAGCCTATTTGAAAGCCGGCCGAAAATCCGAAGCCAAAAAGTCGGCGCTATCGGCACTGGAAATCGCACCGAATTTCGAAAAGGCTCAGAACATTCTACTCGAGTGTGTTGAATAAGGCAACGTACAGCCAAAAAGAACACCAAGGGTTCCAAATGGGTTTCTTAAAAAAAATAACGAACAGCCGTGGTAGTACACCACCTGGATTAACTGGTTCATTTCTTAAATTAAAGGAAAAACCATGAAAATCACACCAATTTTTTGCTTGCTGTTTTTGCTGTTGTGGTTGTCCCAGGCTGTAATCGCACAAGTACCTTCAGGAGATGAATTTAAATTTATCCGTATTCGCTGGCAGGAAAACGGCATCCGTTATGGATACGGATTCTCAACCAACGCCCCTTTCTGGGCGCACGATTACCCGCAGGCAGAGAAGAACCTGTACACCGCCTTAAAAGCGACCACAAGTATTAAAGTTTCGGAAGATAACAAAGTTTTGACGTTTGCAGACGAAGAAATATTTAAGTACCCGTTTATCTACGCGTGCGAAATCGGCTATTTAACCCTGTCGGATGCCGAAGTGAAAAATCTCAGAGAATATCTGTTGCGCGGAGGATTTCTCATGGTGGACGATTTCCGCTGGCGTTTTGAGTGGCAGAACTGGATCAACGAAATTCGCAAAGTGCTGCCTAATCATTCCATACGCAAACTGAATGTAACCCATCCGATTTTTCATTGTTTTTTCGATCTACGAAATTCTGACATTCACCAGCTAACACCTTATCTATCCGTTCCTCCGGAATATTGGGCGATTTTTGATGAGAACGATAGAATCATGGTCATAATAAATTATAATAACGATGTGGGAGATGGCTGGGAGTTGCCCAACGAAACGCCGGAGTTCTCCACCGAATCCTATAAACTCGGAATAAACTATTTGATCTATTCATACTCGCACTAACCATTGAAGGGCGCAATGAATACCGCATCTTTGAGAGCAGGCCGCATCTTAATTGCAATTTTTCTTTTATTTCAAACACCCTCATTCACTTTTGCACAGGGTAGCAGCGGCGATGAGTTTACTTTTGTGAGAATAAAGTATCATTCCGGCGGCACGAATTTTCGCCTGCGAAATCCCTTTGGGCCCAATTGGTTGAGCTGGGCAGTGGATTATCCCTCAGCAGAAGAAAATTTCATGGAGGGACTCAAAAACTGGACGGCGTTGAATGTGGCCGACCACCCCGTGTCGCTTTCGTTCTTTGATTCGGATTTCTTTCGCTACCCGTTCGCCTATATGGTCGAAGTCGGTTTCATGACCCTCAACCAGAGTGAGGCCGACAGCCTGCGCGAGTGGCTCATGCGCGGCGGTTTTTTGATGGTGGACGACTTTCACGGACCCTTCGAATGGCAAAGTTTTGTGCACCAGATGAAGAAAGTCTTTCCGAAACGCAAAATCAGCGATATTCCTATCGACCATCCAATTTTTCACTGTTTTTATGATTTCGACGAAGTGGTCCAGATTCCGGGTCTGGGTTCCTGGCTGCGCGGCGTCACGTTTGAGAAAGGCGGCATCAACCAGCGCTGCATGGGCATCTTCGATGATCAGGAACGGTTGATGGTGCTGGTCATCCGCAACATGGACATGGGAGACGCCTGGGAACACGCCAAAGACCCGCGCTACCCGCCGAAATACTCAGCCGAAGCATTTAAGTTAGGAATAAATTTTGTTATTTACGCATTAACACATTAAATGGAGATTTTAGGATAAGCTAAAACATTCTCTGTTGCGAAGACGTCCCTTCGACAAGGCTCCGGACAGGCTCCACTGAGAGATGCAGAGCGTCAACCTCGGCCCGGAAGCCTTCGTGAAACAGAGGAATCGATTTCGTTCAGACACTAAAAAGTCAATCGTCCTGAGAAAAGCATTTTAAAATGGAGAAGATATGTCGGACTTCGAAAGATTAACGGAACAAAAACAAGATCTGGTGCTGGTAGAAAGGCTCAGAGAGGGCAACAAAAAAATCATTTCCGAGCTCAAAAAGACCATTACCGGCCAGGACAAAGTGATCCAGCAGGTGTTGATCGGGCTGTTTTCAGGCGGGCATTGTCTGATCACCGGCGTGCCCGGGCTGGCGAAAACCCTGCTGATACGAGCCATCGCGGAGATCCTGGATTTGAAATTCAACCGTATTCAGTTTACACCCGATCTCATGCCGGCGGATATCATCGGAACCGACGTCATCGAGGAAGACCGAACCACCGGCCGAAGAACGCTCAATTTCATCAAAGGACCCATTTTTGCTAACGTCATCCTCGCCGATGAAATCAACCGCACACCGCCCAAAACCCAGTCGGCGTTGCTGGAAGCCATGCAGGAGCACCGGGTCACTGCCGGCGGAAAAACCTACCATCTCGAAGAGCCCTTTTTTGTACTGGCTACGCAGAATCCCATCGAGCTGGAAGGCACCTACCCCCTGCCCGAGGCGCAACTGGATCGTTTTATGTTCAACATTGTGATGGATTATTTGCCGGAAGAGGAAGAAGTGGAAGTGGTGACCTCCACGACTTCGAATTATGTGCCGGACCTGCAAAGCGTCATCTCGGGCCAGGAGATCATGGAATATCAGAAGATCGTGCGCAAAGTGCCGCTGGCAAAAGGAGTGGCGCAGTATGCGGTGCGCCTGGTGAGCGCCAGCCGGCCCACCAATAACAAGAATCCGGAATTTGTGAAAAATTGGGTCAGTTGGGGTGCGGGACTGCGCGCATCGCAATATTTGATACTGGGCGGCAAAGCGCGCGCCATCATGGAAGGCCGCTACAACGTTTCGATTTCAGATATCAAAGCGCTGGCGCTGCCGGTTTTACGGCACCGCATTTTAACCAATTTCTATGCGGAATCCGAAAAAATCACCTCGGTGGATATCATCAATCGACTGCTGGAAACGGTGCCCGAACCCCGATCCGGTATTTGATTACAGGATGAGGAACATTTCGCGTTTGACAGTTCAGCAGAACTTCACCGGGTTATTGTTTGCGAAATCTATTGGTTTTAGCGACTGTGCGTGAAAATGATTGACACCTTTGATCCGAAATAAAAAATCTATGTAACTGCAAAATTCTGAGTGCCTAACACATGTCCAATCAATTGCGGTTTTTAGAGCCCAAAATTCTTTCGAAAATCTCCAGCATGGAGCTGCGCGCCCGCACCGTGGTGGAAGGATTCATTTCCGGATTGCACCGCAGCCCGTATCGCGGATTCAGCGTGGAGTTTGCCGAATACCGGGAATACGCCCCCGGCGATGACACCCGCTTCATCGACTGGAAAGTGTACGCACGCTCCGATCGCTACTATTTAAAACAATTTGAAGAAGAAACCAATTTGAGCTGTCATATTTTGCTGGACATCAGCTCATCCATGAATTACACCAGCAAAGGCATCTCGAAATTGGAATACGGCTCGTACGTGGCGGCATCGTTAGGCTACCTCATGTTTCAACAGCGCGACGGCGTGGGTCTGGTGACTTTTGATCAGGAGATCAAACAATTTTTCCCTTCGAGAAATAAAAAAGGACACCTGCTTTCGATTTTGCGCTATCTCGAAAAATTAGAAAAAGGACAGGAGACGAAAATAGCCATTCCTTTGCACCAGCTGGCGGAAAAGCTGAACAAGAAAGGCATGGTGATCCTGATCTCCGATCTTTTGGACGACCCGCAGACGGTGATGCAAGGATTGCAGCATTTTCGCTTCAAAGGGCACGATGTCATCATTTTTCATGTGATGGACGAAACCGAGTTGAATTTCCCCTTCGAAAACGCCACCAAGTTTATCGACCTGGAAGGCACGGCGCAATTTGTCGCCATCCCATCTCTGGTGCGGGATACGTATCTGCAAAATCTAAACGAGCACATCGACACCTTTAAAAGGGAGTGTGGCAGATTGAAAATCGACTATCATGTCCTGAACACTTCCAAACCACTCGATTTCGCGTTGTTTAGTTTTTTGGCGTATCGCAGCAAAAAGGGCTAAATCATGTTTGGATTGACTTATTTAAATTCTCTCTTTTTGTGGGGACTGGTAGCCACCAGCATTCCCATCATCATCCATTTGATCAAACGCAATCGCGCGGTGAAACTGCCGTTTGCCGCCATGCGTTTTTTGCAGATCCATCCGAATCAAAAAGTCAAGTCACAAAAATTCAAACAGCTTCTTCTTTTGCTCATGCGCATTTTGGCGCTGGCGTTGTTAGCCCTGGCCTTTGCCCGCCCCTATTTCGCCAATACCGATCCGGACAGCATCTGGAGCCGGCAACCGAAAGCCGCAGTGATTTTGATCGACAACTCATACAGCATGGATTACGGAGAAAAGTTCCAGGAAGCAATTAAAAACGCCAGAAAGGTGCTGGCTTCTTTTAATCCGGGTGACAAGGTCGCCATCATGTCCTTTGCGGAAAGCGCGAAAATCATCAGCGAGATGACTTCAAATTACGCTTTAACCCAAAACGAAATCGAAAGCAAAATTCCGCTTACCAATTTCGGCACCCATTATTTGATCGCCATCGAGTCAGCCGAGACTTACCTGCTGGATACGGGTTTTAATTTGAAAGAAATGTACCTCATTTCCGATTTCCAGAAAAGCGGCTTACCCACTTTATATTCAAACATCGGCGTCGTGCCGGACATTCGTTTACATTTTATGGATGTGGCTCCTGAAAACCATACCAACCTGGCCATTAAAGAAGTCCATATTTCAGCTACCAGAAAATCGAGCAAAAATAAGAACGCATTGGTGCGAATTAAAAATTACGGCGGGAAAAAGAGACAAGCCACTGTCCTTCTGCATATCAACCAGCGCAAAGTGGCACAGAGAAAGGTGTCGCTTGCGGCAGATGAAGAAAAAATTGTGCAATTTTCGAATGTGCGGATTCCTAAAGGACAGGTCACCGGGCACGTGGAAATTCGGGCTCAGAAGGACGGACTGTGGCAAGACAATCACCATTATTTTGTTATCGAGAAGCAAAACCAGGCGCAAATTCTGGCGGTGGACGGCGAGCCGGACCGACGGGACGTCATCAAAGACGAGTTGTTCTACCTCGATCGGGCGCTCAATCTGCCAAAACTCTCAAAATTCAAGTTGACGAACACTACGCCAGAACAACTGCACAATGTGGATTTTAACGATTACCAGACGGTGATTTTAGCCAACGTGAAAGATATGGGAAGGACCATTCTGGAGCAATTGCATTATTACGTGCGCAATGGCGGCGGGCTGCTGATCGCCTTGGGAGATCGCGTGAACCCAACAATCTACAATCGCCTTTTTCAGGAGCTCTCGCCGGCGACCATCAACAATTTGGCTTTTGATTCCGTCAATCGTGAAAACAGCGTGATTTTAGCGGAGACCGATTATCAGCATCCCATCTTCAAGATATTTTCAGACGCCAGTCAGGGCGATCCCGGCACCGCGCAATTTTACCAGTATTACTACACTCAGCCGTACGCTGCTTCGTCGGTGTTGGCCTCGTACGATGACGGTGGTCCGGCGGTTTTAGAGCGCCATGTTGGGGATGGCAAAGTCGTCCTCTTCACCTCCAGTTTGGACGCCGAGTGGAATAATCTGCCGGTGAAAGCGATATTTCTACCCATCCTCTACCAGACGCTGCAGCATATCGCGCCACAGGAAAAAGGCCAGAGGTCGTATTTGGTGGGGCAGCCCGTGGCACTGCACAATTTTGCCAGCACCGCCAACAACCAGGTACACTTTGAAGTGGCGAAACCGGATGGTGAAAAAGTCGATCTGAAAGAGGTGCTGTTTAAAAACACCGCCACGCTGGGAATTTACCGCATTTTGCGCAAAGGGCGCAAGCGGGCGCTGGCAGCATTTGCGGTCAACATAGACCCGACAGAAGCCGATTTGACGCAGCTAAATTTAGCAGAACTTCAGAGTCAAATCACCTCGGAAGCAGACCCCGAACCGCAAACCGCTGCCTTGTCGTCGCCCCTGCAAGAAATCGAAAAAGAACGGCATCAGAAACTCTGGCGGCTGGCGCTGCTGGCGGTGGTTTTGCTTTTGATCGGGGAAACCTGGTTAGCCAATCGAACGTACCGTTGATCATTTCGTGCATGACGGGCCATCAATACAGGCAAGGTCATTCATGATGAAATAAAAATGGACATGTGAGAGCCTAATCTAATGAGAAATTGCAATGAATCTTCAACATAAAATACTGCAAGAAAGAATCACGCAAGTCTTTCGCCGCTGGCGGAAGTTGATATTGATCCGCGGCGGTGCAAAAGTGCTGCTCACGCTTATCGGCACCTTGCTGCTGGCGTTTGCGCTGGACACGTTTTTTGTGCTGAACAATTCCATTCGACTGGCGATGCTGCTGGTGAGCGCAGCGGTGTTTTTGATGTTGTTTTACAGAGAATTGCTGCGACCATTGCGGCGAGCGCCGTCCGCCAATCAGATCGCACGCTATATTGAAGAAAGGCATCCGGAATTGGAAGATCGGTTGGTGAGCGCGGTGGAGTTAGGAGGCGCCGACGATCCCCGGATTTCCGCTCAGATCCTCAACAAGCTGCTGGAGGACACGCGTTTTCACATCGAACCGATGAACCTGCCGAAAGAAATTCACGCCCGCACCGCCATCGCCTGGAGCAGCCTGGCGTTGACGGTTTGTGTTTTTCTGAGTGCGCTGGCGATTTCAAATCTGGATTTCATCACGCTCAAATCCAACCGGCTTTTCAAACCGTGGTCCATACCGGATATCAAATTGGGTAAAAGTTTGGAGGTCACACCCGGAAACGTGCGATTGCCCCGCGGTTCTGCCCAGGAAATCAAAGCCGAAATCAGCGGATTTGATTCGGAAGAGATGGTTTTATATTACACCACGAACGATTCTCTGTGGAACAAAATCGCCATGGACCGGACTAAGGAGCCCAACACGTTTGTTTACAATTTTTTTGATTTGCAGCAACCCACCAAATACTACGTAAAAGCCGAGGAACAGCTTTCTGAAATTTACACCGTAAATCTGTACGACGCACCCGCCATCAAACGTGTGGACTTGTACTACCGTTTTCCAGACTACACCGGCCTGCGTCCTAAAAAAGAGATGGACAGCGGCGACATCTGGGCGCCGGAAGGCTCGGTGGTGCGGATTACCGCCATCACCGACAAACCGCTCAAAGAAGGCTTGGTGCTGGTAGGCGAAGGTAAAAAACTGCCAACCACAGTGAGACAGGATACGGTGGTGACCGCTTCCCTCAAAGTGACGCACGACACGTACTACAAGATTTTGATCACGGATCTGGATGGTTTGAGCAACTTGCCCTTGGAGTACTTTGTGCACGCCATGCCGGATCAACCGCCCACACTTTCTCTGCAAGAGCCCGGCCGCGACCTGAAAGTCACCATGCTGGAAGAAGTGCCCATCCGCGTGAGTATCCAGGATGATTATGGGCTGGCGGATCTGAAATTGATTTACACCGTCAGCGGCGGAGAGGACCAAACTGTCAGCCTGCCCATCGACAAAAACCTGAAATCTTCTAAACAGGTTTCATTCGAGGAAATTCAGGAATTCAGCGCCCATTACGATTTCTTTCTGGAGGACATGCAGGTTCAGCCCGGCGACTTTGTAACTTACTATGTACAGGCCAACGACAACAACCACGCAGCCAACATGGCGCCGGTGACTTCCGAGATTTTCTTTCTGGAAATCCGGCCGTTTGAAAAAGATTTCCTGCGACCAGTATCTCAGGGTCAAATGGCCGGCATGAGCGGACCCGGCGGCCGGTTGTCACAAACACAAAAAGACATCATGGTGGCAACCTGGAAGCTGTTTCGAAAAAAAGACATGCTCACTCCGGAAAAATTTCAGGAAAGTGTGGACGTGCTGGTAGAAAGTCAGGAAAACCTGCAGGAAGTCACCCAAAATACCCTTTACCAAATTCAACAACGGTCGTTTTTCTCGCGCAACAACGAAGGCAACATCACCGAATTTTACTCAGACGCGGTGGAAGCCATGGGCCGGGCTGTGGTAGCATTGCAGGCAAAAAGATTAAAGGAAGCTCAGACGCCGGAAAGGGAATCCCTGCAGAGTTTACTGCGGGCGGAAGCGCAAATGACCGAATTGCAATTGCAGCAGGCGCAAGCTCAGGGCGCTAGCAACCGCGCCACCCTCGATGAGCTGGCACAGCTTTTCGAAGATGAAATGGATAAGCTCAAAAACAAATATGAGTCGGCGCGTGACAATCTGCAGAAACAGGCGGACCAACAAGTTGATGAGGCTCTGGAAAAAGTGAAAGAGCTGGCGCGGCGTCAGCAGCAAGTCAATCAAAAATTGCGCAACCTGGCTAAAAAGAAGCTGCCGCCAGCAGAAAAACGTCGACAAATTCAGGAGCTGCGCCGGCTGCAGGAAGAAATGCGTCGAGAGACTCAACAGCTTGCGCGCAAAATGCAGCAGTCAGGGCAGCAAAACCGCAGCTTGTCCAGAGACATCCAGGAGAACTTACGACGCTCCTCTTCGGAAATGAACAACTCCTCTAAAAATCTTCGGCAGCAAAACACCGATTTAGCGGCGGCCAAAGGCCAGCAGGCATTAAATCGCCTGAAACAACTGGAAAAATTACTGGAGAAAAATCAGAAAGAATCCCTGAGAAGGCAGTTTGATTCCATCGACAAACAATTTCAGAGGCTGGCCAATTCTCAAAAAAAGCTCACCAAAGATGTTGAAGAAATGACTAAAAACCAGCAAGGTACCGAGAAAGAAAAAAGCCAAGCACAGCAAGCTCAGCTGAAAGTCAAACAGGATTACGCAGCGCTGAAGGAAAAGATAAAGAACCTTTCGGACAGTGCCGGCAAATCCAAAAACGAAGCCACGCGGCATCTCCATAAATTTTCACAGGAACTGGAAAACGCCAAAATCGAACGGAAAATGGACAGCGCCGAAGATATGCTAGCCAAGAACCGATTAAACTCTGCACTGCAAGCGGAGCGCGACATTAAAAACATGCTGGAAAGAATGCAGGACAAATTCACTCGTATGCAGAGTCGTTTCGCGGACTCGGAAGAGGAAAAGTTGGACCTGGCGCTCAACCAGACTCGCAAACTGCGTGAAAAATTGGAAGCCATTCAAAGGCAGGCACAGGAGCTCAACCGAGCGGCATCCGAGGAAAATCAAAATTCCGGGCAAAATAGGGAGAACGCGCAAGCCAGACGCGCCGGCCCCGGTGAAAACCGCAAACCGGATCAGGATCTCGATCCGCGCAAATTAGACTGGCTGAATGAGGAGCTGGCCCGGGGACTGCAGGAATTGGAATTCATTGAAAACTCCACACAAGTGGACACTTCCCTGGCCCGGCAAGCCAACCGCATCAACCAAAACATGCAGCGTATCTTGCGCACGTTTACCGGCGGCGACGAAAATCGCTTGAAGCTCATCGAAGCCCAGGTGTTAATTCCACTCAAGGGTTTTGAATCCGAGCTGGCGCAAAAAGTGGAGCTCATGCAAAACAGAGAAAAATTGTTCCTGGCAAAAGACGAAAAAATTCCGCCGGAATACGTGGAGCTGGTACAGAAATATTATGAAGCGCTTTCAAAAACAAAATAGGTACGGTTGCTAAAAACACCATCCGCAATCATTAAAATAAATTAACTACAATCGATGTTTGAATTCTTATTAAAATTTTCTCCCGTTCTCTACAAAGAAGGCCATTTCGGATTTAATGTTTTACCGTCGCTGTTCGCCCTGCTTGGCATCACGGCGCTGCTGGCCCTTTCTCTGTGGTTTGCTTATCGAAAAACCACGCTGGAGCTTTCTCAGTGGCTGAAAGGCATGCTGCTCGGGTTAAAAATGCTGGTGCTCGGCCTGCTGATTCTGGCTTTGTTTGAACCTATCATTCAAGTCACCAGCGTTATCCCGCGCAAAAGTTCTCTGATCCTGCTGGTGGACGATTCCAAAAGTATGAGCATCAAAGACGTGAACGGTGGTGAATCCCGCTCTGCTTACGTGCAAAAATTACTTGGTGACGCAAACCAGCCGGGCTTGTTACAAGCGTTGAAAAAGAACTTCAAAGTACAAACCTACAAATTTGCCTCCGAAGTAGAGCGGCTCAATCAGACCGCTCACCTGACCGCTGGCGGAGAAATCACCGACTTAGCTGCGAGTTTGGAATTTGCCGGTGAGATCGGTTCCCAGGGTCGATTTTCCGGCGTGCTGCTGTTGACCGACGGCGCCAACAACACCGCACAGGACCCTCTGGAAACAGCGGCCCTTTTGAATAACAGCGATCTACCCGTTTATGTGGTGGGCGTGGGCAGCGAGACTTCCAAAGATATCGAAATCGCCAAAGTCGCGGCCAACCATTCCACCATTGAAAACTCGGTGGTTGAGATTTCCGCGCTGGTGAAAAATAATAACTTTGAAAATAAAGAAGTTGAAATTGAGCTGCGGGAAGAAGGCCTCCTGGTTAAAAAGCAAGTTGTAAAGCTCCGCGGCTCCGGCACCCGCGTTACCATGAAATTTTCACCACAGAAACGCGGTTTTGTACACTACGCGCTGAATGCGGTGGCCAGCGAAAACGAGATCATCAAAGAAAACAACAGCAAAAGCTTTTTGATCGACAACCGCCACAAAAAAGCCAGGGTGCTTTACATTGAAGGCTACCCGCGCGCCGAGTTCAAGTATTTGCGGCGGGCGCTGGATGGCGACATAAGCATCGAGCTGGTTTCGCTGCTCAGAACCGGCGTCGACAAATTCTACCGCCAGGGAATCAAAGATCAAAACGAGCTAAAAGACGGTTACCCCAAAACCAAAGAAGCTCTGTTCAAATACGACGCCATCATTCTGGGTAGCATCGAGGCGGATTTTTTCAGTGAGAAAGAGCTTCTCAACACCCAGGAATTTGTGTCTCAGCGCGGCGGTGGATTTTTGATGCTCGGCGGCGTGCATTCGTTCAATCAAGGCGGATACGGCAACACCCCCATCGAAAAGATCTTACCGGTCGAGCTGCCGTACCACAACGGCACCGCCTCAAACACGCCCACCACTTTTCGGGATAAGTTCAAACTGGTGCTCACACCGGAGGGCTACGACACCGCCATTCTGCAACTGGCCACCGACGAAAGTGACAATCGCTCCAAATGGGAAAACATGCCGGAATTGGAAGGGTACAATCCCCTGGGACGCGCCAAACCCGGCGCCACCATTCTGGCGGTGCATCCTTTGAGCGAAATTGAAAATCCCAAAATCATTATGGCGCAGCAACGATTTGGCCGCGGCCGCTCCATGGTTTTTTCCACATCCAGCTCCTGGCTCTGGCAAATGGGCTTGCCCCATGAAGACACCAACCACGAAAGATTCTGGCGGCAGTTGCTGCGCTGGCTGGCGCTGTCCTCGCCTTCGCCCATTGAAGGTCGCCTGGATCAGGACACCTACGCCCCTTCCGAAGCGGTGCACCTGAGCGTGGATGTGCGCGACAGCACCTACAATTCCGTGGAAAATGCCACCATAAAAGCCTTCATCACCACGCCTTCTGGCAAAGTAATCTCGGTGCCGTTCAACTGGTCGTCAAACGGCAAAGTGGAATACGTGGCCAACTACCAACCGCAGGAAAAAGGATTGCATCTGGTGGATATCCGCGCGTATTCATCCTCAGGTAAATTTTTGGGCAAAACCGAAACCGCGTTCTTTGTGGAAGAATCGAAAACCGAGTTTTCGCATGCTCAGCTCAAATCTAATCTGTTGAAACGCCTTGCTGAAATAAGCGGAGGGAAATATTATCATCAGGACGAAGCCAAAATCCTGGCAGATGAAATTTCCATTCAAAACAGCAGTTATTCCAAATTAGTGGAGCACGATTTGTGGGACGTGCCGCTGCTGTTTTTAATCGCCATCTTTCTGCTCACAGTGGAATGGTTCGTTCGGCGACATAAAGGATTATCGTAATGAACAGAAAAAATCCTTCAAATCACCAAACAAGAAAAATGCCACAAACATTGCGGGGATTTATTTTGCTGGCCGGGTGTCTTTTCACTCATCAATTGACTGCACAAACCGCCTTTTCGCTGGGAGAACGTTACGCCTTGGTGGTCGGCGGCATGGGCGGTCAAAAAGAGTACTCGGAGAAATATTTCGCCCAGACAAGTCAAATGGTCGATTTGCTGGTAAACAAATTTGAATACCAGCCGGACAACGTCCTTTATCTCTTTGAAGAGCCCGCTTTTGACTCGTTACGTATCGATTACGCAGCCACGGGCGAAAACGTTCGCAGGGCATTTTATCACCTAAAACGAAAAATGACCGAGCAGGACCAACTGTTCGTTTTTCTCGTGGGGCACGGCACCTTTGACGGTACCTTTAGCAAGTTCAACTTGAAGGGACCCGATTTGAAAGATATCGAATTCGGCGAGCTGCTGGCCAATCTGCCCAGCAAGAAAATCGTACTGGTGAACACCGCCAGCGCCAGCGGTCCGTTCATTCAAAAATTGAGTGGCGAACACCGGGTGCTCATCACCGCCACCAAAAGCGGCCTGGAAAAATACGAAACCAATTTTGCCGACTTCTTTTTAGAAGCGCTGGCAAGCGACGCCGCCGACATCAACAAAGACAACCGCATCAGCATGCTCGAGGCGTTTAAGTACGCCAAAACCAGCCAGGACCAGTGGTTTGAAGAAAAACGTCAGATTCGCGCGGAGCATCCCCTGCTGGATGACAACGGCGATGGCGAAGGCAGTCAGGAGCCGACCGACGCCAAAGATGGGCGCTGGGCCAGTCGCGTTTATCTCGGTCCGCTTTCTACAGAGCTGGAAAAAACCCTGAACAGAGCCGAATCCGGCAGCCTCACCGCTACGGACAGTCTCGGGATCGAAAAGCTGAAATTGGAGCAAGCCATCGAAGAATTGAAAGTGAAAAAAGATTTGCTCAAACCCGAAACGTATTCCCAACAGCTCGAAACCCTGCTCATCCGTCTGGCAAAAATAAATCGCCGATTGAAAGCCGCTCGCTCTGAAAACAAATAAAGCCTACCGCTCTCAGGAAACATTCAGGGGGGGCACTTTCTGCTAATCCACTTGTTCGTGCTGGTCTGTATGCCTCTCTCATGCGAGGTGCCCATGCGTGGGGTGTCACGAGCTAACGTCTGCCAGTAAGCGGTAGTCGGCGAAACCGCGCTCGTCTGCTTCACGGGCTTGTTGGGCGGTCTGCGGCCTACGGTCCACGCTAGAGCGAACCGCCGGTCCAAACGAAGACGCTGGCCCACACAATGACAAACCCGAACGTGGCGGCAGAAGCCCACTGGACAGACGCCCGTTTCGTCGTGAGCCCTATGACCGCGAACACGGCCAACGCAAGATTCGCATAGTTCCCTGCCTCGAACGTCGCCTGTTCCATGCTGAAAGCCGGAATCCATTAAAAAACAGCAGCTTATAGATTCCCGCTTTCGCGTGAATGACATTGGAAATACTGTTTTCACCCAAGATTATCACCGTTCTATCCCCTCTGCCCAGCAAGCAAAAGAGACTGTGTAAAAAGTCTAAGCGCTGATTAAAAACCAAAACCTATTGAATGTCATTCTGGAAAAATCTTTTCAATAAACAGCGCCTTTCGTTCAACTAAAAAGATTCCTACCGCCTGCCCCGCAAGGCGGGGCAGGACAGAGCAGGAGATTTGTGTGTTATCTTACAGGCTCTAAAGCTTGAACACCGAAATTCCCTCTGTTGTCAATCGCTCAGTTCGGGCATATTTTAAAAGAAAAAGTAACTATTCAGGTGTCACTCCTGCGAATGCAGGAGTCTCCCGATTCAAAGGACA
>JBHHXN010000073.1:0-24280 GCA_046757025.1 bacterium | reverse complement strand
TCATCAGCTTGACCTTATTTGTTTTTGTTTAAATTATCTAAGTGCGAAACTTGAGATAATAAATGACACAGGGTAGATAATTTGTAACATAGTGAATAATTCACAATTAAAATAATAGGACAATTCCATGCAAATAGAAGGTACGCACACGTTTAATTGTTCTCGTGTAAAATTCTGGGATTTTATCATGGATCCCGAAGTGATCGGTCAAACTATTCCCGGCTGCTCCGACTTCAAATCCGTTGCAGAAGACGAGTTTGAAGCACAAATCACAATCGGCATAGCGGCGGTGAAAGGCGTTTACACTTCCAAAATCAGCCTCGAGGATAAAAATCCACCGGTCAGCTACAAACTCAAAATTCAGGGCAAAGGCGCCCGGGGATTTTTGCACGGCGAAGTAACTATTCAGCTAAAAGAAGACGGCGGCAACACGATTTTGCACTACGCTTCCAACAATCAGATCGGCGGCGCCATTGCCGGCATCGGACAGCGAATTGTGGGAGCGGCTGCAAAAATGCTCATCAACCAGAGCTTTAAATCGCTGGAGAAACAGTTGCAAAAAAAAATGCAAAGTTGATATAACATTGAAGGAGGGAGTTCTGAGAATGGGGCCTACTCCATTTACTGAATTGGGCAGCGCATGCCCGCTGGACAGGTCTGTGTTCAAGCTTTAGAGACTTTGTGAAAACACACAAATCACCTACTCTGTCATTCCGTAGGAATCTTTTTACATTGACCGTAAGGCGCTGTTTATTAAAAAGATCACGCGGTTGCGGGATGACATTTAATATATTTTTGGTTTTTAGTCAGCGTCTCTACTTTTCAAACAGACTTTTTAGCTTGCCAAGTGGAAGCCCCCCCTCAAGGGAGGAAAAGCAGGCTTCAGCTTGTCGGGGAGGGACTGGCATCTCTCTTTGTCCACTTTCAAATTGTGAAATTTAGGACATTAAATGATCGGATTGACCGCATGCCAAAATTGAACTCAATCGAGGCGATTCAGCAGGCGCTGCAAAAGCAGAACTACCTCACCGACCGCAATCTGGCGACCACGCTACTTCTGGCGTTGAAAATGCCGCGGCCGGTGTTTCTGGAAGGGGAGGCCGGCGTGGGCAAAACCGAAGTCGCCAAAGTGCTGGCAAAAATTTTAAAAACAGACCTGCTGCGCTTGCAGTGTTACGAGGGGCTGGACGTACACAACGCGGTTTACGAATGGAACTACGCACGGCAAATGCTGCACATCCGCCTGCTGGAAGCAGCCGGCCGGCGCGAAGAACAAGACATCCTGAAAGATATTTTTGGGGCGGAATTTTTAATTCAAAGACCGCTGCTGCAGGCCATCGACCCGGCCCGAAAAAAAGCCGCGGTCCTGCTCATCGACGAGCTCGACCGCGCCGACGAAGAATTCGAGGCGTTTTTGCTGGAGCTGCTTTCCGATTTCCAGATCACCATTCCGGAGATCGGCACCATCAAAACTCAAAAACCACCGGTGGTGATCATCACCTCTAATCGCACCCGCGAAATTCACGACGCGCTCAAACGCCGCTGTCTGTACTTCTGGATCGATTATCCCCCTCCGGCGAAGGAATATCAGATCATCATGGCTAAAGTACCGAAACTGGCCGACAAATTAGCCCGGGAAATTGTACTCTTTGTACAGGAATTGCGGACGCAGGATTTGTACAAACTGCCCGGGGTAGCAGAAACGCTGGATTGGTCGCAAGCGCTGCTGTCGCTTTCAGAAAAAGAGCTCACGTCGGAGCTGGTGGACGCCACCCTGGGAACGGTACTAAAATATCAGGATGACCTCGCCCGGGTTAAAGGCCAACTGTCAGCTAAAATTATCTCAGAACTAAAAACCAAATCTTTTTAGTGCCTGAACGAAAACTCAACGAATGCTCCGGCAGGTGTCCTCGCCTGCGGTCTAAACCATTGTTTTTGTGTCAAACGGGGACGTTTGACAGGGTCTAAGCCTGTGTTTTCGTTCAGACGCTATTTAATTTGATCGCTTCAAAACCTCGGCCGGCAACAAAATGGCATTCTCAACTGTTTACCACAAAGGCAAGAAAAATCCCTTTACCATCCGATTGATCCATTTCGCAAACTTGCTGCGCGGATTTGGATTTGAGGTGTCATCAACGCAATTGCTGGACGTCCTGGCCGCTCTGAACTGCCTCGACGTGTGCAACTACCAGGATGTTTACCAGGCGTTTAACTGCATATTCACCGTTCGCCGAGGGCAATCGGCTATTTTCAAGAGGTTGTACGATTTTTTCTGGGGAACGGAATTCGAATTGCCGTTGAACGCCGTTCTCCCCCGCGCCCCGAAAACACCGGCCGCGACAGATTCACTCAATTCCGCGTATGATTTCTGGCAGGGACTCCTGGAGGGCATTGACACCGCCGCATCTCAAAAACAGACTCCCTTGCCTGACGAAGGTAAAAAAGTCGATTTCCTGCAAACCTACAGTGCCATCGAAATTCTGCGCAAGAAAGATTTCGCCGCCTATTCGGAAGAAGACCTGGATTTGGCCAAAAAATTAATTACGCAAATGCCATGGCTGATGCCCACACGGCGGTCACGCCGATTGAAAAAGCACTCTCGTGAACACCTGCTAGACCTGCGGCAAACCATTCGACAGGGTCTGCGCCACCAGGGGGAGCTGCTGAGTTTGCGCTGGCGGGGCCATAAAACCCGCCCGGTACCATTAGTGATTCTCTGCGACGTCAGCGGCTCTATGCAGCGCTACTCGCGTTTGTTTCTGCACTTTATGCACATTCTCACCGGGCGCCAGTACATAGTTGAGTCGTTCGTGTTCGGCACCCGTTTGACCCGCATCACCCGTTCTCTGCAGCAACACGATATCGATTCTGCTTTAACATCGGTTTCCAGCGAAGTTCTGGATTGGGCGGGCGGTACGCGCATCGGCGCCGCCCTCAAAGAATTCAACTTTCGCTGGGCGCGCCGGGTGTTGCGTAGCCGAGCCGTCGTCGTCATCATCAGCGACGGCTGGGATCGCGGCGACATCCCATTGTTGGAACGTGAAATGGCGCGACTCGCCAGAAGCTGCGGTCGTATTCTCTGGCTGAATCCGCTCTCGGGACACAAAGAATTTGAACCCCTGACCAGAGGTTTGCAAGCCGCGCTGCCCTTTATCGACGAATTCCTGCCCCTGGATAATTTGGAATCGCTGCAGCAAATTGGACGCGCCCTGAATCGATAAAAATTTCTCAACTCACCGTAATTCGCTCCTAATTTTTCACACTTCACTTATTACAATTTTCTAATCCACTTTATTAAATTTTTTTAATCACTATGACGATAATTTATCATTAGTATTTCAGCGCTCTTTTATTCTTCATTTAACCAATCTGCTTTAAAGGGTTTAAGCAAACAGTTTTTCACATTAAGAGGAGGTCTCTGACCATGCAAAAAACAAAACAATGGGTTGTATTTGCTCTGGTAGTTTTAACTGCCGTTGTGTTTACGGCAAATCAAAACTTGGTTTTTTCACAACAACCAGGCCCTCCGCCTCCGATGGGCATGTCGGGCATGCCGCCGCAGTACTTTGCCGCGCCGGGTGACACCGTTTTGATTCCAGTGGAATGGTTTGTACCCGTGCCAATGGACTCTCAAGTAAGTCGTATTGCCATGACGGTGACAAGTCATTCTACGAACTTGTCGTTTAGCGATGTCGATACGGTAAAAACCGTACTCCAAAATTGGTCATTTGTGATTATCCAAAACGACGATTCCTTGCGCATCGAAGCAAACGCCCCAAACGGCTCCTTTTTGGTCAAATCAGAAGGTCCACCAAGTCTGCTTTTTTCATTTGCTGGCATCGTTTCACCTCAAGCCGCTCCCGGTGACAGCATTGAATTGACACTAAAGCACGTTTCTATTTTGAGTCAGGGAAATACAGTGGCCTTTCCCGATTCCATGTTTCATCCTTCTTTGCTGTATATCGATTCATCACCGCCACCACCACCCGGTGGAGGTTTCGAGTTGTTCACGTTTCTGGACACCTTCTCCAAACCCGACTCCAATTTCATCGTGGACTTGGCCGTCGTGGCCGAGGTACCGGCCGATTCCCAGCTCAGCCGCCTTCGCGCCGTGGTCAGAGCCATGCCGCCGCTGCTGGAATGGGCCGAGCAGGGACACATCCTGGCACCAGAACTCAACGGCTGGAGCTTCAATACGCAAGTGAGTGGCGACTCCCTGTCGTTCGACCTGCAGGCGCCCGCCGGCACTTATCTCACGCACGACGGACTGCAGCCGCTGGTTCTGGCGTCGTTTACTGGCAAAGTGAAACCCGAAACCCCGCCCCAGGGCGAGGTGCTGGTGATGGCGGATCACGTCATCCTCACCGCACAGGGCGTCGAAATCCCGCTCGATCCCATGGCCGTGCACCCCGGCAAAATTATGCTGGGAGACGACGGCGGTGGGCCGCCGCCCCCACCTCCGGGCAACGGACCCGAACCGTTCACCTTTCTCGATACTTTTTCCAAACCCGACTCCAATTTCATCGTGGACTTGGCCGTCGTGGCCGAGGTACCGGCCGATTCCCAGCTCAGCCGCCTTCGCGCCGTGGTCAGAGCCATGCCGCCGCTGCTGGAATGGGCCGAGCAGGGACACATCCTGGCACCAGAACTCAACGGCTGGAGCTTCAATACGCAAGTGAGTGGCGACTCCCTGTCGTTCGACCTGCAGGCGCCCGCCGGCACTTATCTCACGCACGACGGACTGCAGCCGCTGGTTCTGGCGTCGTTTACTGGCAAAGTGAAACCCGAAACCCCGCCCCAGGGCGAGGTGCTGGTGATGGCGGATCACGTCATCCTCACCGCACAGGGCGTCGAAATCCCGCTCGATCCCATGGCCGTGCACCCCGGCAAAATTATGCTGGGAGACGACGGCGGTGGGCCGCCGCCCCCACCGTTCATTCCGCCAGCTACCGCCACCACCGAAGGCCGAAAAAATCTGGGCTTGTATGGCGGTTACGTGCTGGATATGGCGTTTGATGAGGTTCACGGTGTGGTGCTGGCGGCGGTCGCCGCTCCGCAGTCGCTCTTCATGTCGGCTGACAGCGGATTGACCTGGACTGCGGCTTTTCCCACAGACTCCCTAGAATTTATCACGGATATGACTACCCGCGGATTTGGCGGCAGAGGCATGCAGGTACAGGCTTCGGATGGCTATTGCTACGCCCGCAACAACCAGGAGGCAGGCACCCTCACCGGGGCACAGGTTTCTGAAGACGGTCAAAATTGGCGCACGCTCATGGACGCCTATTTACTACAAAAAGAGCTGCAGGCGAAATTCGGAAACGATCTCACCGGCCCTTACGCCGTGGAAAAAATATGTGCTCAAGGACCGGTGGCGCTGGTGAGTACCAACAATTTTGTATTTCGCACAACGGACGCTGGCCGCACCTGGGACATCAGCGTGGTACCAGACGTCAGCGCGCGCTCTTCTTACAAACATATTGGCGCACTTGAACTATGTCGAAGCAACCCAACAGGAAACAGCTTTTTTGTGACTTTAACCGACAGTTGGCACGGTGGACCCACTGAAGGTTTCTACAAAACCGAAGACGGCGTCACCTTCACTGAACTGCACGTATCGAACGGCGTAGATGAAGTTGAAAGCGTCATGGACGTGGTCACCCATCCCGACGCCTGCGACACGCTCTGGGTGGCGGCAGTGGATCCGGGCAAACCGCATCTGAGTGGATTATGGCGTTCGTATGACGACGGCGTCACCTGGACACAGGTTTACACCGCTACCAATCCGTTTGGAGTGCCGGCGCCCAAACTCTATCAGAATCCCAATTTTCCGGGGCCCGACAACCTCCGTCTGATCATGGTAGGGGAAAACAAATACTCCGACGATCTGGGAGATTCCTGGGTAAGTTTTGAACCGCAAAGCGATCCGTTTGTGCCCAGAGTGTCCAACGCCAACGCCGGATTGGGGCACATCCCGAACACCGACATTTATTTCAGTCAGGGCGACGGCGCACCGGCTCGTTCCACCACCGGCCTCGATGGAACCTATCTCTTTGTTCCTACCGGCATCGAAGGCATCACTATCTGGGATATTGCACAGGTGCCAAACGACATGGATAAAGTGTATCTGGCCACCAGTGTCGGCATAGCTTACACTTCAAAATTTACCGACACCACTCTAACTGAGGTCGAAAAATGGCAGTCGCCTCACGGCAATTATCCCATCAATCCGAACAATGGCGGCAACACCGGCTTTACGGCTATTGCAATCGATCCCAATAACACCGATCATGTTATAGCTGCCAACGGAAATGCCATTTTTGTAACACAAAACGGTGGTTTTACAAACAACGACTGGACTGAAACAGCCTACCATAATGTGGCCGGGCTGGATGAACCGAAATTCAAAGGCCAGGGTGGCAGAGTCAGCCAGATCACGTTTATCACCAGCGACAGCGTCATAGCTTCCATTCACTGTGAAAATATGCTTTATGGCGCTCTGATTTTGAGTACCACTGGTGGGTTTAGCTGGTCGACCATGCCACAGGCTGGTAATCACAATTTTAAAACCGTGATCGCGGCCTGGAATGCTGCGAAGGATTCGCTGGTTCTGTATGCCGGCGGCGGAGCGGTGTCCGGCCCACCAGACGGCAATCCCTCTTCCATCGACTCCGGCGCGGTGTACAAATCCCTGGACCGCGGCGTTACCTGGCAGCGCACGGCGCTAACACCCAAAGGTACGTTTAATCCGGCGCCTTTTCCTCTGCCGGTAAACGAAATGGTGGTCAAACCCGGCAGTCTTGACACGCTTTACCTGGCATGCGGGGAAAATCTCAGCAACGCCATCGTGCGCTCCTTTGACGGCGGTCACACTCTGGAATCCATCAGCATGCAGGCCGTGGGCGCCCGGGAAGGCGCTTTTGAAGCCGTGGCCATAAACAAACATCACCCGGACAGCATCTACTTCGCCGTCCGGCGGGACATTCTGGTGTACGACGCCATCGCCGATTCCGCCACCACGCTGTTCAGAGGCTATCCCGGCGAGTTAACCCATACCCTGCTTTACGACGACTTAACCATGGGCTCTTCCTCAGGCTTCTATGAAATTACCGCCAAACCCAATTTGACCACCGGTGTGCGGGAACGCCTCGATCCTATTCCATCGCAAATTCAATTGTGGCAGAACTATCCCAACCCGTTTAATCCGGTAACCAACATTCAATTCAATTTGCCACAGGATGGAAAAGTCAAATTGGAAATTTTCAATATTCTCGGACAAAAAGTGGAGATCCTGCTTTCAGAGCCGAGAAAAGCGGGTAAGCATGTCGTGCAATGGCAGCCGAAAGAAGCAGCCAGTGGGCCTTATTTCTATCGATTGCATGTCATCTTCACCAGTGGGCACGAACAAATTCTGTCTAAGAAACTCCTGTTCATTAAGTAAACCGGATCATTCAACCTGAAAAACCCTGTCGAGGATCTGGCTCATCCCGACAGGGTTTTTTCTTTTAATTCTTATCAAAAATATGTGAAACTTATTAATATCTAAAGCAGGAATCATAGTAAAATCAGTTGCAAACACACGTCAATAACATGTGTAATGACGAATAAAAAAGTCAGAGACCATCTCTGAGAAATCCAGAACCTACGAATCTACCAACCACTCGAGTGCGATTGGGAAACAAAATCTACTTGCTTTGCAGCTTTGGGCTAGATAGAGGGGTAAATATTCAGTCGAGCGCTGTCAGTCCCCCTGTGCCAACAACTTGCTTAAATTTAAAATCCTTTTGCGGATATTTTGTCCCCGGCTGGCATCGTATACATGGTGGGATAATCCGGAATGATTCAAATAAATCACATCCTTATCCTGCAGAGCTACTGAAAGCTCTTTGTACAAAAAGGGTTTTTCATGGAGGCTACGACCGTTGAAATACACCACGCCTGTGTCGCGGATATTTCGGAAACGGTAAGCCGCCCAGAAATATGTATCATAGATGGTGCCGTTTTCGTCTTCGTACACAATCAGATAGTGCAGTTTGAACGGCTTTCCCGATTTAAACTTTAGCGTATGAATAAAATCGAGATGAAGGCTGTTTTTGCGTTCCGGCAGCAGAAGATTCATATCATCAGTAGCGATGACGTTTACTCGGTAATTCAAATATAAATGCGACAGGTCGCCAAGTAAAAATTCTCGCAGATCCTGGATTTCCACCAGCGTGTCCGTGCTTACGAATAGAAGTATATTCGCCACCGCAGGCCCTTCGTTTGTCACCTGCAGGTCGATGGTCACATTTATAAAGGAATTTTCTTCGAGGGGCAGCGTAGCCGCCTTTAGCGTCGGCGAATGCACTTTAAATTTTTCATTTTTCGGCCGGGTGTGAGTTTGAGACGTGGAAACGTCGCGCACAAACGGCTCGCTCAACAGGCTGATGCTGGGCGGTTGATTCTGGGATGGGTAACGCTGACTTTCATCCTCATCATTGTGTGCGCAGTAATCGAACAGCAACAAACTGAGAATGGCTGCATGGATAAGCAAATACCTTGTCTTTATTTTGCTGATTTTCATTTTGACACTCGCTGAAAACGACGCAATCGATTAAATCAACTCATGCGGAAATCACAATCACAATCCCACACCGACAGCAACATAGGCAGCCAGCGCCTTGAAATCGCTGACGTTGAGATAGCGCACATCGGCGCTCACGACAAAACCGCCCACAGGTACCGACAAAATCACCCCCGGCGAAAGGAACAGTTTGCGTTCACGCTGTTTATCTGCTTGCGGCACCTCCGAGCTAATTTCAGCCGAACCCACCACGCCGGTAGCCACGATTTTGACTCCCATTGAAAAGAGCACGATTCCCAATTCGCCGCCAAAATATTGCACTTTGGTTTTCAGGTCCTGTGAGAAGACGTTGTTAAAAATATCGGTCCCCTGGTGAAACACCGCCCGGCCGCCAAAATAAACCGAACGCCCATTTAACGGAATTTGGGCTCCGGCCCGGCCACCAAATCCAAGATTGTAGCCGTCTTTAAAACCGTTGCCGGCTAACAACGCCAAATTAACCCCCTGTGCTCTTACTTCAGGCGCACAAACTATACATACAACCGCCAGGACCAACAGGTTTTTTTTCATAATTTTACTCCAATCAAATCCATTCCGATTTAATAATCAGGCCAAAATGCATGAGGCTGAATTCCCGTGTTCAATCTTTATTTTTTTACGGCGCCACCTTTTTCTCAGTCAGGGGTTCTTCCCGACTACTTTTCTGCGCAATAGTTAAGGTGGATTTGAACTCGATACTGTAAATATCCAATATGGTTAAAAAGAACGCTGCAATCACCGGGCCGATGATGAACCCCATGATACCGAAAACGCTGATGCCTCCCAGCGTGGAGAAGAAAATCATCAAATCGTGCATGCCGGTTTCCCTTCCCACCAGTCGTGGCCGCAAAACAGTATCCACGTTGGAGATAATAATCACGGTGATCAGGATGATCGCAATACCGCTCCACACATTGCCGATGATCAACTGAATAAAGGCTGCGGGATACAAAACCAGCCATGAACCCACCAACGGGATGATCGATAAAATAACCATGACCACGCCCCACAAAATCGGCGAACCGATGTTGAACAGCCAGAACGTGAGTCCACCCAGGGTGCCCTGCGCCACGCCGATCAGCAAAGTGCCCTTGATGGTAGCGCGTGACACCGACACAAAGCGCTCGATCAACGCCTCTTCGTAATCGTCATCCAGAGGACTCAGATATTTGATGCGTTCGATGAGCCGGTCGCCGTCTCTGAAAAAGTAAAACATGGTGAACAGGGTCACAAACAGATTGGTCACCACCTGAAACGTGCCGCGGGAGGTTTTATTGATGGCAGTGGCGATGATGTTGCCGGTGTTTTTTGCGATATCCTGGAGCGAGGCCTGCCAATCGACCTCATCGAGTTTGACGAGCTTGACCGCAGGCAGGTTCTTGATTTTGCCCAGCAATCCCTCGTCCCCTTTTTCGACGATTTCCTGAATTTTGGGCACCGCGGTATTAAATAAATCGATGGCTTCCTGGGAAACCAGATCGGCTAATATATAGATGGGGATTAACAGTCCCAACAGCAGAGTCAAACAACAGAGAACCGCACTCAAAGATTTGTTGTTGCGAAAATAGCCGAGAAAGCGCCGATACATCGGATAAAACAAACCCGTAAACACCGCCGCCAGCAGCAGGGTGACTAAAAATATTTTGATCAAATTAAAAAACAAAATCATGATGAGCGCCAGCAAAATCAGCAGGTAATTGCGGCTGAATTTTTCAGCCCGCAATTTCTGCAAAGCTTGCTGTCGTTTATGCTTTTGTTCGGATTTTCGCTGATTGGCGGATTTTGTTTCCATGCGACACTCTGACTGATCAATTTAGAATTTAATGCGCAGCAATGAACGCAGAAAAAACTAATAATAATTTGAGATAAATTCAACGAATATTTGCGAAATCTAGCCAATCAACCTGATTCAGAGAATGAATAACGTTTGGCATGTCAAGCCCCGCTACAATTGGATTTGGGAATCGGGGCTTGCCGGGGTAAGGGGAGATAGCACGCTAAAGAGTCTGTGTGAAAACGCGCGACTACCCTTCTGTCATTCTGTAAGAAGCTTTTTTATTTGGACGTAAAGCGCTGTTTATTAAAAAGATTCTTCCAGCCTGCCCTGCAAGGCGGGGAATGACATCTACGCGTTTTTGAGTTTAGAGCTACCTCTAGCTACTTTTCACACAAGTTCTAAAGCGTAAACACCCAATGCTTAAGTGTTTGCAAGCTAATATAAGCTTATATCGTTCAATTCAGGTTCGTGAAAGATTGAAAAACATTGAAGACTTCACTCAGAAAATTGATTACGCAAATTACTCTTCTGAGTGAAGTCAATCAGATTAGATTTTTTACCATGTGAGATCAGGCGACGGTGATGTCTTTGTTCAAATACACATCCTGAATGGCATTCAGTAACGTCACGCCTTCGCTCATGGGTTTCTGGAAGGCTTTGCGGCCGGAGATGATGCCGACGCCGCCGGCACGCTTGTTGATTACCGCGGTTTTCACCGCCTGCTGCAGATCGTTTTTACCGGAAGGCCCGCCGGAATTAAGCAAGCCAATTCGGCCCATGTAGCAATTGGCCACCTGGTAGCGCGTCAGGTCGATGGGATTGTCGGTGGTGAGTTTTTCGTACACCAGCGGATGCGTTTTGCCGAAGTTGATGGCTGTAAAACCGTTATTGGAGCCAGGCTGCTTTTGTTTGACGATGTCAGCTTCTATGGTGACGCCCATGTGGTTGGCCTGGCCGGTCAGATCGGCGGAATCGTGATAATCCCTGCCATCTTTTTTAAAGCTGGAATTTCTCAGGTAGCACCACAAGACCGTAAACAAGCCCAGATTGTGGGCATGCTCGAACGCTTCGGAGATTTCCTGCAGTTGACGGCGCGACTCTTGTGAACCGTAGTAAACCGTGGCTCCTACCGCCACCGCGCCCATGTTGAAAGCCTGATCCACGCTGGCATAAAGCGTCTGATCATAAACCGTGGGATAGGTCAACAGATCGTTGTGGTTAATTTTGACGATAAATGGAATCTTGTGAGCGTACTTGCGAGAAACCAGCCCCAGCACACCCAGCGTGGAAGCCACGGCATTGCAGCCGCCTTCCACCGCCAGTTTGACGATGTTTTCCGGATCAAAATAGATGGGGTTGGGCGCAAACGAGGCGCCGGCCGAATGCTCGATGCCTTGATCGACCGGCAGAATGGAAAGATAGCCGGTGCCGGCAAGACGACCGTGATCAAACAGCGCTTGCAAATTTCTCAGCACGCGATTCGAGCGGTCGGACTGAGCATACACCCTGTCCACAAAATCCGGTCCGGGAATCTGCAGCTGCTCCCTGGGGATGGTGTTGCATCTATGTTCGAGAAGCTTGACATCATCTCCATCCAGTAGCTCAACGACATTTTTGTTTGTATCCATACGCAGTTTCTCCAATTTTAGAGTTTCTGTTTAAGGCTGTTCCGGTCACCGGCAAGGCGATGGCAACCGTATTTTTAAAAATTGAAAAATTTGTCCCGTTTAAATCGTTTTGTGTTCTTGCCGAAGATGAAACGTAGATGAGTAAATAATAATCATTTTCCCCGCGTGTGTCAAGAGAAATAATTGTAATATGAGCACGCCTGTTGAAGATACTTTCACAAATTTACTTCATATCCGGCAATCCAAGTGGTTTAGTCCAATTGGCGCATTTTGAGTCTCTAAAAGAAATAGGCGATTTTTCAGTAACTGACTTTTTGCAGTCTTTTTTTTGTTTTTCTATACAATTCAACATATCGTTTTGCCGAAGCATCCCAGGAAAAATCTTGTTGCATGCCTCGCTTCATGATTTTTTTCCAGACCTTTTTGTCGGGGAACACATCCAGCGCCCGGCGCACGGTGAGCAGTAGCGAATGTGCAGAATACTCCTGAAATGAAAACCCGTTTCCTTCTTCATAAAATTCATGATAATCGTGTACCGTGTCAGCCAGCCCGCCGGTTTTGCGGACGATGGGCACGGTACCGTAGTTCAAACTGTACATCTGATTGAGGCCGCAGGGTTCGTATCGCGACGGCATGAGAAAGAGGTCGCAGCCCGCGGTGATCAAATGACTCAAATCGTGATCATACCCGATGGTAGCGTGAAATTGGAAAGGAAAAGTTTGCGCGGTGCGCTGTAGAAAAAATTCGTATTCCATCTCGCCGCTGCCCAGGATCACCAACTGCAAAGGCAGCCGCATCAGCGCCTCTATGATGGGTGGCAGCAGCTCCAAACCCTTCTGAGCCACCAGGCGCGTCACCATGCCGATGGTCGCGATGTTTTCATCGAAGGGCAGTTGCACGTAACTGAGCAGCGCTCGCTTATTTTTTAGTTTGTTGTCTATATTCCTGAGCGAATACCGAAACGGAAGTCTTAAGTCGATTTTCGGGTTCCACTCTCGGGTGTCGATGCCGTTAAGAATGCCGAACAAATCCTGTTTGCGATTGGCCAGCACGCCATCCAGGCCCGCGCCGTACGTGTGCGTTTGAATCTCCTGAGCATAGGTTTCGCTGACGGTGGTAATCACATCCGCGAACATCAGACCGGCCTTCAGAAAGCAGAATTTTTCATCGATTTCAAACGGACCGCCGGGATAAAAATGTTCATCGGGCAAGCCCGCCCGATGCAGCGACTCCTTCGGAAATCGCCCCTGATAGCCGATGTTGTGGATGGAAAGCATGGTCGCGGTCTGGGCAAAAAGTTTGTCCAAGGAGAAATTTATTTTCAAATAAACCGGCAGCAGCGCCGTCTGCCAGTCGTTGCAATGAACGAGGTCCGGCGACCATTGCAGTCGCTGCATGACCGCAAGGATAGCCAGTTGAAAAAAGATAAAGCGCTCGTCTTCATCCGCATGGCGCGTGTAAATTTCGGGTCGCTGAAAATAGGCCGGACACTCGATGAAATATACCGGCACGTCCGATTCCGGCAAATTTCCGCACCAGACATTAAAAGCGACGGTTTTGCCGGCGACCTGTACCGGCACATTTTGCAGCGCTTCCACAAAAACCAATTCATGCTCCAGAATATTGACCGCCGCATACAGGGGTAGAAACACTTTTACCTCGCAGCCGGCGTCTGCCAGCGCTTTTGGCAGAGCCCCGCCCACATCGGCCAGCCCGCCGGTTTTAATGAACGGCACACACTCGCTGATTGCAAAACAGATTTTCATGCAAAGCCCTCATTTTAGACTTTCGATCACACCACAATTCCTGGTCAAGCTTTTGGATGAACAGAGGCTTGGCCAGCGTCACATCGCAGCTTACCGTCTAAAAACATACCCAACAAATTTAGGGATTTAAAATTCTTTCACAAGGAAAAAATCTCGATCAAATGGCCGGCAAATTAACAGAACTTTCGTTGTGGGAAAATACAGCAGAGGAGCTTTATAGTATTAACACTGAATTTTTGCATTTTTTTGCCAAGAAAAATAAAAATCGAAAACCGGAATCCGAAATTCGTCGTCTATAGATTTTGAAATAGACAAGCCAACTCCGGAATTCCTTTTTGCGAATTTCGCTTTTCGGTTTGCGGCTTTTCGCTGCATTAGGGTTCATTTCAACTAAAAGGGGTGTAAACCGGCGTTCAAAAATCCATCTGCCATTTCAATCCGAGGACGTCGCAACCTATTCACTGAGAGCAGAAACCATGAAAAACACCGGATTTGAAACGCCGATTTGCATGGGGGGATTTGCCTGAATTTCGTTTATTCCGCCAGACCAAAGCCGTTGGCGCGGGCGTATTTGTTCAGACTTTTTTGCAGCATCTTGCGGCCCCGGTGCAACCTCGACATCACCGTGCCGATGGGATGATCGATAATTTTGGCGATTTCTTTGTAACTCAATCCTTCCACATCAGAAAACATCACCACCATACGGTATTCTTCTGGCAATTTGTCGATGGCGGCGTTGATTTCATCGTCGAACAGATCGGCGTATTCAAAGCCGTTGCTGCGGTCATCCAGATCATCCCAGTAGCCGGCATCTTCCTGCTCCAATTTAAAGGAAACGTTTTCGATTTCAATACGGGTAGGCATTTTCTTTTTTTTGCGGTAATTGTTGATGAAATTGTTTGTCAGAATTCGATAAATCCACGCTTTAAAATTGGTGCCTTTTTCAAAATTACGAAAATAGCGAAAGGCTTTCAAAGCCGTGTCCTGGACTAAATCTTCGGCGTCCATGGGATTGCGGGTCATGCGCAGCGCCAGAGAAAACAGATTGTCAACTTGTTCACGAAAAAGAATGTCAAACTCATATCGATGCTCTGTAGATTTTGTTTTTAAAAATTGCATTTGAACCACCTTTAAATTAAAGACCAATCGGTCTATTTTTTATGAAAATGATTAGTTCGCAAAATTGGAAGGCACATTTCGAGTTGAAATGCCTTCAAATAAAACCGATTTCAGCGAGCTGAGTTGTTTGTAATAAATATCAGAGCTGCCGTTGAGCAGGGCCAGTAAATTCGCCCCCATGATGTTGCTCAAAATGATGGCAGCCACCGCCGTGGCGTCAATCTCTTCCCGAAAGAGTTTTTCCAGCTTGCCTTCTTCAATGATGGCTTCGATCATGGTCCACCACCCTTTGATGATCTGACTCAGCATCTTGGAAAACTTATCGTTCACTTCCAGCATTTCCGTAGCCAGAATCAGCAGCAGCATGGTCGGTCGAAATTCCGAGCTGCTGCAATCACCGGGAGAAGAAAACATCAAATCTAATTTTTCTTTGGCGCTTTTACCTCGCAGCAATTGCGGTAAGATTTGCTTTTTCCAGCAATCTTCCAACGACTGAATCACCGCCATCCCCAACGCCTCTTTACTCTTAAAATGAAAATAAAAGCCGCCTTTGGCCAGCCCGGTGGCTTTTAAAATCTGGCTCAACGAGGTGTGGTTGTAGCCATTTTTGGTGAAAAGGGTTGTGGCCTTTTCTACAATTTGCTGTCGGGTGTTCTCGCCTTTATTTTTTTTGTTCATTTTCACCGTTTCTTCCCAATGTCATTAATCTAAAACAGACCAAACGGTCTTTTTATTCCCTTTTGAAAAAAGTTTTCCCTTTTTAGTGATTGACCGAAAACAGCTTTTTCTTTTCATTCCTGCAAGTTTTTAGCAGGTATCACCTGCCTGAAATGAGGAGATTCCAGCACAAAGCTTGTCCCTGCATGTCTTTAGTAGGGAGATCGCTGGAATGACATCAAGAATCGAGATTTCGATCAATCACTATTTAACAAAAGTATTTAGATCGACGCTCCAATCAGCCGCTTCCAGCACATGCCGGATATTACTACTATTACATTAAGATTTTTAAAAACATAGTCGAAAATAATATTAATAAAATACAATTATTTCATTTTTGGAATTTACGGAGATGATTTGCGAATTTTTCAAGGAAAAGAATAATGGATAAGAAATACTTTGTGCTTTTAATTGCAGTATTGGGGGTGTGTTTCACCAGTGGAACGACCTACTTATTAAGCTCAAGTCAACAAGAAATATCCGCACTCAAAGACGAAAATTTATCATTATTGCCATTAGTTGGTCAAAAATGCAAGCTGTTATTAAAAAACGGCGATGATGTAAAAGGCACGCTCTGGGACATCGGCAACGATTTTGTGGTGATGAAAGTAAAAAAAGGCTTATTGTATTCGAAAGCTGAAAAATTTTATCTCACTGAAATCGATTATATTGAAGATAAAGATGGGGGCATTATTAAAATCTCTGACTTAAAAACCAAATCCCCGACTACTGAGAAACCAGAGTCCTCGCAAACTCCGAAGCTCTATTTTCAAACCGAAGATTTAATCGATCAAAAGCCGAAAAAAAACCCGAAGCCAACCCCGCGCGCGGTGCAAAAACCGGCTGAAGAGCCTGAGAAAACACCCGACGAATTTCAGGATTTGTTCAAACCCGAAGTCTCACGAGAATCGCTTGAAAGCGAAATCGATCAGGAAGCAACGGTTTCTGATCCAACCAAGCCGGAAATCAAAGTTCCTGAAGTCAAAAAACCGCAGTTGGTGATCGTTGAACCCAAATCGTTATCTAAATCGAAATCACAGGCGCGTACAAAAAAAGCCGGCTCGCAGCAAAAGCTACGACCGGAATCCATGACCGCCACAGAGGCCATAGAACCGATCATTGCAACTCCAACCGAAATCGATTATCCCGATGCGAGCGCCATCGCCCTGGAGAAAAGCGCTAAACAAATTCGTATTTTGAAATATCAAAATGTGATTCTATTTGCCGTCACCGTTTTCACCATTGCACTGACCATTTTCCTGAAAGTGATCGGTTTGAAATCGCCAACTTATGGCAAATTTTCCCTGTTCCCGGCGCATTTGATCAAGAAAAACGGAAAATTTGGCGTCATCGATCAGGGCAGCGAGGACGGCGTCAAACCGGACGACATCATCCGACTCTACAAAAAAGATGGGCGAAACATTATTTTCAAAGGGAAAGTGCTGGTAATCAAAGTGGCGGAAAATTATTCAGCCGTGGAAATGCTCAAAAGCAGCCGCGGCAACCAGCTTGAAGTTGGGGATGTCGGATTTCGGGAGCGTAATTTTCTTTTGACCACTTTCAAAAAACTGCGCATCGTTACCAGCCTCGTTCTCGGCGTCCTGGCCAAGCTTTTCAATTATGCCGCGAAAAATCTGGAAGTAGAAGAAAAAGAACCGGCTATCAACTACGGCGTCTTTCGCAAAGAAACGGCGGCCACCAAATCAAAAGAGCCAGAATCCAAAAAAGTCAATAAACGCAACCAGAACGCAAAAGTAGAATCCAGGCCAAAACCGAAGACAAAAATGGTGACCCAACCCCAAGATGCGCCTCCCAAAGCGCCAAAGGTCATCCCGACTAAAAACGACGAAAAAAAAGACCCACGCTCAAGAGATAAGCAAAGCTCGCAACCGGAGATGATCGGTTTTGGTCTGGAGGACGATTAGGCAAATTAAATAGTGATTGACCGAAAACTCGATTCTTAATGTCATTCCTGCGATCTCCCTACTAAAGACATGCAGGGACAAGCTTTGTGCAGGAATCGCTCATTTCAGGCAAGAGATTCCTGCTAAAAACATGCAGGAATGACAGGTAAAGGCTGTTTTCGGTCAATCACTAAATAACTCACCGTTTTATGAATGACCGCCAAAGGTTTTGCTTTTGGCGGTTTTTTTATTTATATTTTGCAGAATTCGAAATTCAAATTTATGCCTTAAAATCTGGAGAAGAAGATTTCCGTGCAACACCTCATCATCGGTACGGCCGGCCACATCGACCACGGCAAGACGTCTGTAGTCAAAGCCTTGACCGGTGTGGACACGGATCGACTGAAAGAAGAAAAAGAGCGCGGTCTCACCATCGATTTAGGATTTGCGCATCTGGGCGACCAAGCCACTATCATCGACGTGCCCGGCCATGAAAAATTCATTCGCAACATGGTGGCCGGCGTCAGCACCATCGATTTCGTGCTGTTCATTGTGGCGGCAGACGACGGCGTGATGCCGCAAACCCGTGAGCATTTAGACATCCTGAAAATACTGCAAATACAAAACGGTCTTATCGTCATCACCAAAATCGATCTGGTGGAAGAGGACTGGCTCACTCTCGTCAAAGACGATATCCGGGCTTTGGTCAAAAACAGTTTTTTAGAAGACGCACCCATCGTGCCCGTTTCCACCGCCACCCACGACGGCATGGCGGAGCTCAAATCCCGGTTGGAAACGGAATTAACAAAAATCAATCGCAAGCAAAACCAGGGCATCTTCTGGATGCCGGTGGACCGTTCTTTCACCATGAAAGGATTTGGAACGGTGGTGACGGGCTCGGTTCTGGCAGGCGAAATCAAAGTCGGCAGCACAGTGGAAATTTTACCCCACAAAGTCGTAGCCAAAATCCGCGGGTTACAGAGTCACGGTCACACCGTGGAAAAAGTCAGCGCCGGCGACCGCGCCGCCATCAATCTGCAAGCCCTGGACAAAAGACAAATCCATCGCGGGGACGTGCTGGCGGAGACCGACTATTTCAAACCGTCGCAGCGATTTGACGCACGATTGCAATTGCTGGAATCCGCACCGCGAGCGCTGAAGCCGCGCAGCCGGGTGCGACTGCATTTCGGCACCACCGAGGTCATGGCCAGGGTGTCGCTGATGCGGGTTTCGCAAATCGCGCCCGGGGAGACCGCTTTCGTGCAATTTCATCTGGAAGAAACCGCTTGCGCCCGGCGGTTGGACCCGTTCGTCATTCGACAGTACTCGCCCACCCTCACCATCGGCGGGGGCGTTATTCTGGACGCCAACGCCCGCCGCCATAAAATGTCCGACCCCACGCTCCTGCAGGAAATGCAAACCCTGGAAAAGGAAAATCCACTGGAAGTTCTAGAAAGAAAATTGTTTGCCGCCGAGTTCCGATTGCTGACCCTGGAGCAATTGACCTCTGAAATTGCCGCATCCAAAGAATCTTTGCAAGAACTGTTGAACCGGCTTTCCGCTGAACAAAAACTGTTCACGCTTAAAAAAGCTGGCAAAATCGCGGTGCTGCACGCAAATAATTTCAACAAATTACAATCGCTGATCCTGGAATCGTTAAATTTGTTCCATCAAAAAAATCCGCTCAAATTGGGCCTGCCAAAGGCGGAGTTGCAAAAAAGGATTGCCGCAAAAATCGACCGCGAGTTGTTTGATTTTACCCTGGATGAGCTGAAAAAAGAACCACGGATCAAGGAACAGGGGGGGGTCATCGGCCTGAGCTCACATAAAATAGAATTGCCCGAAGAACATCAAAAATGGCGGGAGAAAATTGCGGCTCGGCTCTTTGAGGAAGGTTTTGCCACTTCTTCGGAGGCTGAGCTGGAAGCTAAAATTGGCGCGGCCCCGGACGTGTTAAGCGAAATTCTCAATCTCATGATCAGCAGCGGCGAAATCGTGCGCGTAGAAAACAGCATGTACTTTCATGGCCATCGTGTCGAAGAAGCCAAAGAAAAATTGCTTTCCTTTTTAAAGAAACATCGGGAAATCACCGTCAGCCAGTTCAAAGATTTACTGGGAAACACCAGCCGCAAATATGCCCTGCCCCTATTGAGCTATTTCGACGCCATTGGAATAACCGAGCGTATGGAAGATGTTAGAGTTTTGAGAATCCACTAACCGGCACCAAACCAACAAAGCACATTATTGACTGAGTTTCAATTTATAATATGAACGAAAAATCAAATTCAAACAAAAGCAAAAAAGAAATATTTCGATTGACCCACACCGTGGCCTGCGCTGGCTGAGCATCGAAACTGAGCCCAACGGCGTTGGCGCAAGTACTCAATCAACTCCCAAAACCAGAACATCCCGACCTGCTGGTCGGCATGAATACGCTGGATGACGCCGGCGTGTTCAAACTCAGCGACGAATTAGCGCTGGTGCAAACAGTGGACTTTTTCACGCCCATCGTGGATGATCCGTACACCTTTGGCGCCATCGCTGCGGCCAATTCCCTTTCGGACATTTACGCCATGGGCGGCGAACCCGTTACCGCACTCAACATCGTAGGCTTTCCCAAAAGTCAAATGGACGCGAAGGTATTGGTGGAAATTTTAAAAGGCGGACACGACAAGGCCACGGAAGCCGGCTGCGTCATTGTGGGCGGCCATACGGTGGAAGACAAGGAGCTCAAATACGGTTTGGCGGTGACAGGCAAAATCGCGCCCTCAAAAATATTGACCACCCGCGGAGCGCAAGCCGGCGACACCTTGATCTTAACCAAACCCCTGGGCACAGGCATCGTCACTACTGCTTTTAAACTCGACTCCATACCGAACGAACTTTATCGAAGCGTCACGCAATCCATGCTGACTCTGAATCAGCACGCAGCCTCGCTTGCGGTAAAATATGGTGCGCACGCTTGTACGGATATCACCGGTTTCGGCTTGCTGGGTCATGCCTGGAACCTAGCCCGGGAAAGCGCCGTGGGACTGGTCTTTTATGCGGCTGCCATTCCCATATTTGCCGGCGTGGAGAAGCTGGCTGCACGTAAATTCCTCACCATGGGGGATGTCAGCAATCGCGAATACCTGCAAAAACATCTGGAATTTGACGAACAAATTTCAGAGGAAAAAATGTGCGTTTTGTTCGATCCACAAACTTCTGGCGGATTGCTGATTTCGTTGAATTCAGAGATAGCCGACGAATTCGTAGCAGCACTCCACGCCGGCGGTACCATCGCGGCGCAAATTGTCGGCCGGGCGACAAAAGAAAATCCCGGTAAATTGATCGTTGTGAATCATTAATCTGCAAACCACCATGCCATAGTCATTTCAAAACTCATCCTCTTTCAAGAAACGCTCCCAGGTTGTGTGTTCAAGATTTGCAAACTGTGCGAAAAGATCCATTGAGACGTTTCTTAATCATAGTTTGAACGAAAACGACTCCATCTTCCCGAGGCCTCCGGGCCGAGTGTGAATTCCTGCTTGGCTCGGCGGGGCCTGTCCTGAGCTTTGTCGAAGGGACGCCTTCGCGAAGAGGTTTAGAAATCGTGCATTTCTCGAGTTTTCGTTCAGACACTAACTAAACATCACCTCAATGTAATCCCGCAACCGCGAGATCTTTTTAATAAACAGGACTTTATGTCAAAACAAAAGTGATTTCCACAACCTGTGTTCCACAAGACAGAGAAAGCAAAAGTCTCTGTGTTTGAATTTTCACGCAAGCTCATGAACTTGAATAGCGATCTTGGTTGGAGGTTGTCCAAAAAATCAAATATGAATAAATCAATTCATGCTGAATCCCAAGTGAATTCGGGAAAGCATGTTTGTCTTTATACAACTTACAACACCCTTCTACGGTTATCTAGTTTGCTCAAAAACGGGGTTATTACTGAATTCAGTATTTAAAAGAATGCCTATAGTCAGTCATTCCCGCGAAAGCGGGAATCCATTTAGAAACAAAGAATTGAGGCGGTCGAAACCTCTGGATGCCCGCCTTCGCGGGCATGACGATTAAGGTTTATATCAATCGAAAAGAGCTTTTATAAGTTCAAGCTGAGTTAACTGGATAGCCGTACACCCTTCGATTCCTCTCTGGTTGAAAAACTGCGATTTTTAGACTGCCCTAACAAGACCGATGGATTCCCCGCCATGAGTGAGGTTTTAACACTTTTTTCAACTTTTACTTGACAAATTACAATTTATTTGTTATTTTATCGAAACGTTTCGATATATTTTCAGCGTCAATTCCCCACAAATTAGAGTATAAACTGGCATTTAATCATAAATAATGTAAGCGTTTATAAAAACGTTTTTATAGATTATGTCACCAACCATCAAAGATGTTGCCAAAAAAGCCGGCGTTTCCTTGTCCACGGTTTCGCTGGTGATCAACAACAAAAGCAATGTTAGTCCCACCACCAAAAAGAAAGTTCAAGAGGTCATTGCCAGCCTGAATTATCATCCTCGTCGCAACGCCCGCGGGCTGGCTTCAAAAAGAACTTTTAACATTGGATTCATTCTCACCGAAGACCACTTCTCATTAGCAGAGCCGTTTTACACAAAAATCTTTCTCGGAACCGAGTTCGAAGCCCGAAAACACAACTATTACGTCCTCCTCACCACCGTGAAAAAATCCTTCAAAGTTCACGAGTCGGTACCGCGCTTTCTACTTGAAAAAAACGTCGACGGCGTAATTCTGGCGGGTAAGGTACCAGCAAAATTGATCGAGTACGTTCAAAATTTAGGCATCCCTCTCATTTTAGTGGACTACTGCCTCCAGATGAGCAAAGTGTCGAATGTGTTCATCGACAATTTTCAGGGGGCGCGCCAGGCGGTCTCCCACCTGATGAAAAGCGGTCACCGCAAAATCGCTTTTATCGGCGGCGAGATCAACCACCCCAGTATTGCCGAACGGCTTCGTGGTTACAGAGAAACGCACATCGAGCACAATCTACCGGTTGCGGATAATTTGATCTCGCACGATGAAATGTCCACCGGCGTAGATGACGGTTACCGGGCCACCTGCAAACTTCTGGACGCCGGCGTGTCCTTCACGGCTTTATTTGCTTCAAATGACACCATGGCCATCGGCGCCATGCGCTGTTTGCGCGAACGGAATCTGCAAATACCAAAAGACGTGTCCCTTATCGGTTTTGATGATATCGAGGTTTGCCTGCAAGTGGAACCCCAACTTTCCACTGTCCGAGTTTTCAAGGAAGAATTAGGCGCCATCGCGGTGCGGCGGCTTGTGGAAAAAATTGAAAAAGAACAAAGCATGGTTGAGCAAAGCCTGGTGCCGGTGGAGCTGATTCTCCGGGAATCCACGGCTCCGGTAACGAGCAGCTAATCCAATAACAGGAATAAATATGCAAGCGGTGGTTTTTAACAAACCATTCGAAATGGCCTTGACGGACTATCCACTCAGAAATCTCCAACCCCAGGAGATTTGCGTTCAAATCGAGGCTTGCGGCGTTTGCGGTACCGACCATCACATCTACGCCGGTGAAGCGCCGGCCAGCCCGCCGGTGATTTTAGGCCACGAGTTTGTTGGCCGCGTAGTTGAAACCGGCGCCAGTGTGGTTGATTTCAAAAGCGACGACCACGTGGCCATCGATCCCAACATCCCTTGCAGAACCTGTTCCTTCTGCCGAGCCGGGAAAATTCATCTTTGCACGAATCTCAAAGCGCTGGGGGTAAACCTGAACGGCGGTTTTGCAGAATATGCCATCGTGCCCGCAGGTCAAGCGTACGGGCTGCCGGATGATTTTCCAGCAGAAACAGCCGCGTTTGCAGAGCCGCTTTCATGCTGTCTGCATGGAATTCAGCAGGCGGCCATAAATACCGGCGACGCCGTGGCCATTGTCGGCGGCGGCACCATCGGGCTACTGATGCTGCAATTGGTTCGATTAGCCGGCGCCGCCATGACACTCCTCATGGAACCGGTGGCCGAAAAGCGCGAAATAGCCGCCGGGCTGGGCGCGGATCATGTTCTCGATCCGGCCTCTGACGCGCTGTTCGAAGAAGTAAATGAAATCACAAACGGCGGTGCCGATGTGGTCATCGAATGTGCGGGAAACTCAAAAGCGGTTTCTTGCGCGGTGAAACTGGCAAAGCGCGGCGGAAGAATTGTTTTGTTCGGCCTGGCAGGTAAATCTGACTGCGTGAATCTCAACCTACAGGATTTTTTTCATCGCGAGCTGACCTTGAAAGGCTCCCTGCTCAATCCTTTCACATTTCAAACGGCCATTCAACTGCTCACTTCCAACAAAATTTCCACCGAACCGCTCAAGGTCAAACCATTAGAACTGTCACAAATCGCGGACTTTTTTTCGCAACTGAAAAATAGTCAAATCTTAAAATATCAAATTATTCCAAATTGAATTTAATGAAGGAGGTGATAGCAATTTAAATACGCAATTCAATAATTCTTAAAATGCGAAAGGAGGTGATTTGATTTTCAACACCACAATTCAATTACAGTGCTTGAAATTTCGTACCTTTTGAAATCGAGGTAATCACAAATTTCAAACTAATAATTAATTAGTTAAAAATTATTCACTTAAAAGAGAAGGGAGGATAACATGAAGCTGTTTCTTAAAATATCTACCGTATTTTTGCTTTCATGCTTATTATGGTCCCCAACCCTTTTGGGACAGATTAATTCCATCGGCGGTTTTGAAGGCACCCTGCCTTCCTACTGGACCAAAGGCAGCGAACCCGGCG
>JBHHXN010000072.1:0-24530 GCA_046757025.1 bacterium | reverse complement strand
CAGTCGGTTTCATTGAGTGACGCATCCCGCCGGCTATCGGAAACGATGATGCCCTTGGGATTTTTGTCGTAACAATAGACGCCAAAATAAAGGTTTTCGGTTGTGTAAATGACCCGCACTTCCGTCTTCTCAGAAGCCTTTTCACCTTCATTCGGTGTGGTTTGCCAGAACTGCGTCACTGGTTTGGCAGCTTGCCAGACTTCTTCGCGGAGAATCTCTCCATCGATGACCGGCGCTTTCTCGACTTTGATCGCCTCCACCATCGGCACATAGGGTTTGGTCTGGTCTTTTGAATCTTCGCCGTGTTTTCCCGCAAAAATCTGACCATCAAATCCCAAGATCAAAAGTGTCACAAGCACTGTGCAATTGTTTCTGATTCCGGACAAATGCCCACCTGGTTTACGTTGAATTTTTGTGAACTATATTAAATTTGTGAGATGAAAAAACTACGAATTAAATGACTGAAATGCAAAATATTTTTAGGTTTGAAACGAATTGTTACAATTTAGTGGTTTAAATCAAAGTCCTTTTTTCGGATTCTAATTTGCTGATGAGTGTGCCAGTTTTTCAGGATTTCTTTCTTTAAGCACGAACTGCTCACACAAAATGTATGATTGGGTATGGTTTCCTAACAGCCGTTCATTTAAACTTATTTTTAAAAAATCCTTGCTTTTTGCAGAATCGTTTTATATTATTTACTTGAAATTTGAAGATTTGCATTTCTTTGTTTTCACCATTCGAATATCCTTCCTGCCATTTTTCATCAAATCGTGAACTCATCTCGGGGAGAATGGTCTGTCGATGCCTGTTGCGGTCTGAAAATTTCAAAGAAAGCTATCTAGTTTAACCGTGTAAAAGTAAAATTAGAATTAATTGTTAAGCCAGCATATTTGTGCAAAGTCTTTTCAGGGCAAAAATAAGATTTTTCCTGTTTGAAGGAGAAATTCTTTTTCATATAGATCAACATTCTAAATTATCCTCCATGCAGTGCCCTCTTTTTACCTGATTGCTATTTTTCAGTTTGGGGAGCAATCACTTTCCTGAAGTCAAAAGTTTTTGAGTGGCTTCGGAATGTTTTGAAGAGTAGAAAGACGTCTCTTCCCTTTGTGATTTTTTTTCATTCACGAAATCAAACATCTGCGTATTAGCTGAAAATCCGCTTTGTAGGAAATCGTTTTAGTGTTTTTGAAAAGCGGTCAATTAAATTTTTCATTTTTCAAGTTCAGGAAACGTCATGGACGGTCGATCAATTCTCGTTATTGATGAAGATGAGCTGACAATGCAACTGCTGGCCAGGGAATTCGACGGTCAAGTTCAGTTGCTGTGGGTACCCAGCGGACAAAGGGCGGTGGCGCTAGCGAAAAAAAATAAAATCACGCTGGCGATCATTGCACGTTGCCTGCCAAATAAAGATGGCCTGGAGGTGTTGAAGAAATTGCATCGGGTGGCGCCAGAGCTGCCAATCATTTTTGTCGCTGCGGCACCGACGAAAGAGATCATCATCAAAGCATTTCGCAGTGGCGCAAAAGATTTCATCGAAAAACCCCTCGAACCAGAAATCCTGTGTGACCGAGTTAAACGCCTGCTGGAGGTAAATAAACCTCACCCACAATTGAACGATCAAAAGGTAAAAAATGGTAGACCGAGTAATTGGCACATTCTGGCAGCACGCGGGAACAGCGCGGGCAACCCATCCTGGCTGATGCGTTTGGCACAGTTCCTGCAATGGCGCTTTAAAAGCCTTGGCTTTGACAAACCGGAAAAGCAGCCTTGCACAGTGATTGTCAATCTGCCCAAAATGCAAGTTCATTTTCTGGGTAACTTCCGCACATTTCTGAAGACCAGCGAAATTCAAACGTGGCCCAGCCGAAAAGGGCGATCCATCTTTGCCTATCTGGCTTTCAATCATAAAAGGCGGATTTATCGGGATATCCTCATGGACAAATTCTGGCCGGACTCCACACCGGATTCCGCGCGCAATTGCCTGAATGTGGCTTTGCACGGATTGCGTCAGACCTTTCAGGTGCGTGACCCGCTGCACGAGTACATCCTTTTCAAAGAAGAATGTTATTATTTGAATCCCGAGGTTGAAATCTGGCTGGATGTAGAAGAATTTCTTCTTCATTGGAAAGTGGCGCAAAGCATTGAAAGAGAGAAAAATACCCAGGCTGCCCTGAGCGAGTACGAGCTGGCAGCGGCGCTGTACAACGCCGATTTCATGCAGGAAGAGCTGTATGAAAACTGGCCCACGCTGGATCGGGAGAATCTCAAGGAAATTTATCTGGTCATTTTGGATCGACTCAGCCGGCACTACAGCCTGGACGGTAAACCCGACACGGCCATCCACCTGTGTGAGCATATTTTGTTCAAAGACAATTGTCGGGAAGATATTCATCGCCGGCTCATGTGGTGCTTTTATCGCCTGGGACAAAGAGACAAAGCCATCAAGCAGTTTCGGAAATGTACGGAAATCCTGGAATCGGAGCTGGAAGTCAGCCCGACACAAACCACGCTGAAATTGTATGAACAAATCAAAAAAGATAATGTCAATGCGGAATTGTTTTAAGTGCAAATTAAGTGCCTTTTAAGCGCCGGTTAAATTTTTTTCTTTATATTTGAGCTACGTTCACATTCCTCTCGGGAGATTTTAATTCATTTCATTCATACAAACATCTTTGGGAACTAAAGCTAAATAAAATAGCTTGGGGTGAACTGGTTCCCGAAAGATATTTATATAAAGGAGTAAGATATGGCTTCTTTTAAATTAGAGGACTCGTTGCCTCATTTTGGTCTCGCCGGTGCGGCTGCTTTATCTGAAGGCGCTTCTTCGGCTGGGTTTGCCGAAGGCAAAGAAGGGAGTGCCTATGAACAATATAAATGGGATCCCAAAAAGAAAACTTCGGTACCTACGGGCGAATTTACAAAGTACTATTCTCAATGGGCTTACCGCGACAGCAAAGCGATTCAGCTCGATCAGCCATGGACTGTGGATTTTAAATGGACTGATGAAGGCGATTTCTGCCCGCTGATTTCCGGCAACTACACGCCCAGAATTTACCTGGAACAAATGGGTAAAGGAGAGTTTGATGACAGCCTGCTGCCGGCACCAAGCAAAGTCAAATTTGAGATCGGCGGTTCGGCCTTTACAGGGAAAAATCATGATTATTCACATACGGTCAGCATTCCTGCAAATACCGTAACCGACCCGGGAGTTTACCGACTGGTGGCTACCCTGACTTTTGCCGGGCCCACGGGCAAGCCAGCCCCCATCGCGGCATTTGCCGATTTCGGGTTGGTTCAGTTCTACAAAGCATAATCTTTTAATTGCCATTTGTAGAATTCTTTTCTCTAACATTGATGCGAGATTTAATTTTCCATCAGATTTGGAAAAAGTACAAATGTTGATGAAAGCAAAAATCACGAAGGAGCAGGTTGGTTTCGGCTCCTTCGTGATTTATTATGCCTGAAAGGGAAATCTATTTTCATCGCAGCACCCATCAGTACAAAGGACAAGGGACAAAGGACAAAGGACAAAATGAATTTAAAGTTTTTGCAGTGAATGAGTCAAAAAATTGTCCGTTCTCATATAAATTAATGAAACCAGAATTTGTGCTTTTTGTTTTTGGGGATCTGAATGATTCCGATTAAACAATTTTCGTTTAAAAAATAAATTAGCGAGGTTCTTTCATGAATGCTTCAGGAAAAGGAACGTCGGCAAAACAAAATGGTAAAACCAAAGCCCAGTTGCAGCAAGAATTGCTTGAGGCTAATAAAACCATTGATAAGCTGGAATCTGAGTTGGTGGCAAATGCAAAAGCATTGCAAAAATCCAACGCTAATATAGATGAAATACAAAAACAGCTTGAAGAGTCCCGGCTTGAACAACGGGAGGCAGAACGCCAACGGCAGCATCTGCAAAATGAATTTGAGGAGTTAAATGCCAAGCTGAACAAACTGGAAATCCAGCAGGCTCAGGAAACCGAAACGGAATTGATCGATAAGGAAATTTCCTCCTCCAAATCAACTTTTCAAATCGATATTTATCCCCGCCAGGGACAATACCAGGGTAGAATTAAACACCCGCTATCGAAAGACAAAAAGGCCTTTGGAAGTCTGGATGAACAGGTTATCATTGAATTCATTTCCAACCACCTGCCGCAGTTACCAGACGAAGCTGTGAATTTTCAATCTTCGCAAACACAAGCGGAAACGTCAGAGGTGGGTAAAGAAAGTTTGCCTGAAATGGAGGCGCTGGAAGGGGAGGGGAAACCACAGCAAGTTTCACGATTGCGGGACGTGGTCATCCTGCCAGAAAGTTCGCGCAAACCCAGCAACATGCTGCATCAGGAGCAGCCTTTTGAAATTCAGTTCCAAATGGATCTTTCTGATTTGAAGTTAACTGCAGAAGAGCTGGTCGATGTGGCAGTAAGAATTTATGCTAAACGCCTGGCCGGGGGTACCAAACAAATTGTTGGGCAAAGCAAGGAGATTTTGCCTTCTGCTAAAATGGTGCCCGTGAAAACCCGCGCCATCGCTTTGCAGGAAATCGGCACCTATCTTCTGGAAGCAGCCGTGTCGTTCAGTCAGGAAGGCAATGGCCCGACCCCGGAGGATGAATACCTGGAGGTGGGGTTTCTGAATGTGTATTGAATCTATTTTGAGTGAGAGAAGTTTTGGCTTTGAATTTCAGTAAAAAAGAGAATTTTGGGCGTGACAGCATCCTGCGCAGAGTAAGGTAATTTTGTTACCAATTTCATTCTGAGTGTAGAGACTGTGTGAAAAATCATAACATCAACTAAATACCAAGTTCGCCACTACAGTCATTCTGGAAGAATCTTTTTAATAAACAGCACATTACGTCGAATAAAAAAAGAGGCCTCCTGCCAGTCCCGCAAGGTGTGGAATGACAAATACCCCTGAGTTTGACTTTTCACACAAGCCTAAAGTTTGAAAACCCAAAAAAAGAGCTTTTCTTCGAAGTGCAGTCGAAGGAAGAGGTCATGCAACTTTTTTCAAAAAGTTGTTCGCAGGCAGGAGTTGGATTGGGTGGGCGCATGAGATGTGAGGCACCTACCTGAAGCGGACTGGATTTTTACTAAACGATAAAGTACAAGTCTATTAATTGCTATTCATATAGACTTCTTTGTATTCGTTCGGCAGGTACACGCCATTGTGACGAATTTGAGCGGAATTTTTACTGTGCACCTTCATTTTACCGGTTCGCCAGTTGATTCTGCGTTCGTAATCTGCACAGATGGAGCAGCGAAAAATAATCCAATCGCCATCGCGAACAGCAAAACAAGAGTGGCTTTGGGATTCGGCAGGCTGGTGGAATGGCTTATTCAAGAAATCGTCCTGGTCATTCACAATTAGTCTCCTTTTCAGCTTCCATATTCAAAACGTCGGTTATGTGCCGGATATTTCGGGTTTGGGTTAATTAAGCAATTTTTATTCCATTGTGTGTGATTGACCGCATAGGTTAGGATGAAAGTCGAAATAATTGACCAGTACTAAGTCTAATTATATAAAAATATTGAACATATACTTTTACAACAAAAAAACGAAATTTTTGAAATTGGAATTCTGGTTCCTCTCTCAATGTGTGTAGATCAGAGGAACACAGAGCACTTTTTTCTCACTTTTGAGAACAGAGCATCATTTTAAAGTAGAAAGTTTTGTAAAAACAAGATAGATTTGTGAGAATGAAAAAATCCCCGGTGAAATAATGATCACCGGGGATTCAAAGACGATTATTTCGGCAGCTCGCCCACCATTTTTTCCGGCACCACGTGCTTATCGAAATCTTCTGCAGTGAGATACCCCAGGCTGACTACCGCCTCTCGCAACGTACTGCCCTCCTGGTGCGCTTTCTTCGCCACCGCCGCCGCTTTGTCGTAGCCGATGACGGGATTTAATGCGGTGACCAGCATAAGCGAATTCTCCAGATTCTTTTTGATAGCTTCGTGATTGGGTTCGATGCCAACTGCACAATTTTTATTGAACGACTCGGAGGCGTCTCCGATCAGTCTTGCTGACATGAGCAGATTGTAGATCATCACCGGTTTGAACACGTTCAGCTCAAAATGTCCGTTCATGCCGCCGACGTTGATGGCCACGTCGTTGCCCATGACCTGCGCCGCCACCATGGTCAGCGCTTCGGCCTGTGTGGGATTGACTTTGCCGGGCATGATGGAGGAGCCGGGCTCGTTGGCTGGTAACATGATCTCACCGATGCCGCAGCGGGGTCCGGAAGCGAGCAATCGAATATCGTTGGCGATTTTCATCAAACTCACGGCCACGGTTTTTAACGCTCCGTGCGATTCGGCAATGGCATCGTGTGCGGCCAGGGATTCGAATTTGTTCTCCGCGGTCACAAACGGCAAGCCAGTCAATTCGGCAATTTTTTTCGCCACGTTTTCAGCAAATCCCGGCGGCGTGTTGATGCCCGTGCCCACGGCGGTGCCACCCAGCGCCAGCTCGGACAAATGCGGCAAAGTATTCTTGATGGCCTGCATGCCGTGCTTTAATTGCGATGCGTATCCAGAAAATTCCTGACCGAGCGTGAGGGGCGTGGCATCCATCAAATGCGTGCGGCCAATTTTGACGATGGATATGAAATCTTTGGCTTTCGCAGCCAACGTGTCGTGCAAAGCCTGGAGTTTCGGCAAGGTGTTTTCCGTGAGCAATTTGTAGGCGGCGATATGCATGGCGGTTGGAAAGGTGTCGTTTGAAGATTGCGACTTGTTGACGTCGTCGTTGGGATGGATGGGATTTTTCGAGCCCATTTCACCGCCCAGCAACTCGATGGCGCGATTGGAGATCACTTCGTTGACGTTCATGTTGGACTGGGTGCCGGAGCCGGTTTGCCACACCACCAGCGGAAAGTGCTCGTCCAAATTACCCGCCAAAATCTCACCGCATACCTGCGCGATGATCTGCGCTTTGTCTTCGGGCAGGATGCCGGCCTCGAAATTGGTGAGGGCGGCGGCTTTTTTGAGTATGGCAAAAGCGTGGATAATTTCGATGGGCATGCGCTGTCCGCCGATTTTGAAATTGCCTAACGAGCGCTGGGTCTGCGCGCCCCAGTACTTGTCCGCGGGCACCTCGATGGTTCCCATGGTATCTTTTTCAATGCGATGGCTCATGATATTTTCTTCTCCTCAATTTTTGCGATTGCGTTTTCAAGGAATGCCAATTTGGCTACGGCAGTTAACTTTGTTGAAATTTAGCGAAGAAGCTTGATTGAACGCGCATTTATATAAACAAATTTAATGCCAGGGTTCATTCAACAATTTCAATTTAGACCAGACTTAAATAGTTGATTTTAAGCAGCTTGGTATTTTTTACAGTGAATTCTTCCTTTAAACAAACTGAGAAATTCTCATATTTAGGAAATTGCCACAAGATTATTCTAATTTTTGAGAATCGACAATTTGAATTTCGAAATATCAATAAGCAATTTAGGTAATCGTTTTTGAAGATTCAAGTGAAACCGGTCACAATTTGTGACCTCTTCTCCAAAAAGTTCATGTTTTAGCTCCCCCTGAAAAAGTTCGAGGCTTTGATATCACAAACTGTGATATCAAAAACTGGTAGAGGCGGCCGGCGCAAGCTGCCCTGGGTGTTTACCGAGCAGGGTGTGGCCATGCTTTCGAGTGTGTTGAGGAGTGAACAAGCTATTCGGGTCAACTGCCAAATCATGCGAGCTTTTGTGCGCCTGCGTCAAATGCTCACCTCTCATAAAGATTTGGCTCGCAGGCTCGATGAGCTGGAGAAAAAATACGATAAACAGTTCCGGGTTGTGTTTGAAGCCATTCGACAGCTCATGGCGCCGGATGCCAAAACAAAAAGACGAATTGGATTCCATCCACAAAATGATGATTGATTAGAGCTTTTCTTGCAGGTGAATGGAGAAAAAATAAGGTTAAATTAAAGTAGACGGTTTGAATCTACTTCTACCATCCCACCGCCGGCGTCCCCCAGCCCCGTGTCAGGATATCGCTCATGGTAAACACCAGCAGAATCAGCAAAAACAAAAAGCCCGCGCCCACGAAAATTCCGATGAGCTTGCTGCTGTAGCGTACGTGCATGAAATAGAGGATCACCAGCATGGCTTTGACGCTGGCGATGGACAGCGCCAGCACGTCGTTGATGGGGCCTAAATCCAGAAACGCCACCCACACCGTCATGGCGGTTAAAACGATCAAGATAAAAAAGATCAGAAAATAGACTCTTTGCGGTACGATATGTTGTGACATTTTTAATTTCTTCCTATTAAATAAAGCAGTGGAAACAGAAAAATCCAGACAATATCCACAAAATGCCAGTAAAGTCCAATTAAGTCGATGGGGGTGTTGTATTTGGCGGTGTACTTGCCTTTCCATGCTTGAATTACCAGGTAAGCCAGCAGCCCCAGACCGATGATCATGTGAAAGGCGTGCATGCCGGTCATGGCAAAATAGAAGGAGAAGAAAATGCGCACCTGATCCGCGTGCGCTCCCTCGAAAAGGAAGCCGGTGCTGGGTACCAGATGTTCGTGGGCTTTGTGCGCATATTCCACGGCCTTGATGCCGAGAAAGGTCGCGCCTAAAATCATGGTGAAAATGAGAAACAGCACGATTCTTTTGCTCTGGCCTTTTTGCCCCCAGTGCACGGCTAACGCCATGGTCAGGCTGCTGAGAATCAGCACGGCGGTGTTGATGGCGCCCAGAACGATGTCCAGCTCGTGGCTGCCCAGATCAAACGCCTGTGGATACTTGGTGCGGTACACCAGATAACCCGCAAACAAGCCGCCGAAAAACAAAATTTCCGTTACCAAAAACGCCCACATACCCAGTGTGGAGGCTTCGAATTGCTGCTCCATATCTTCAAAATGATGGGCTAATGCGCCGGGTTTTTCAGACAAGTTTACTCTCCGTTAATTTCAGTTTTATAAACTAGTGTCTTGATTTGGAAATTAGTTTACCAATTAAATTGTCATTGCGAGGAATCCCGCCAAAAGCGGGATGACGAGGCAATCCCCTGATTTTATGAAAGTTAAGAGATGGCTTCGTCTCGCAAAAAACGCGGGACTCGCAATGACTAATGGCTGCGATGTCAATTAAGAATTGTATGGCTAAATTAGATTTTTTCATTTTGTAAAACTTCCTTCGACTGCTGTGCAGTATATTCATAAGCTTCTTCCGTCACCACCGGTATGTTTTCGTAATTATGCGTTGTAGGCGGGGAAGGCACCCGTTCCCATTCCAGACCTTTGGCGTTCCAGGGATTGGCGCTGGCTTTTTTGCCGTAGCGCAGGGACCAGATAAAATATATCAACGGGATCAAATAACCCACCCCGAGTATGGTGGCGCCAGCCGAGGAGAGCACATTCAGGATTTGAAATTCTTCTGGATAAGCATGATAGCGCCGCGGCATGCCGAGGTAGCCCACGATGAACTGCGGGAAAAAGGTCAGGTGGAAGCCGATGAAAATGACCAGCGCGGAAAAACGCGCCCAGCCTTCCGGATAGAGGCGGCCGGTCATTTTCGGCCACCAGAAATGAATGCCGCTCAAGTAAGCCATGATGGCGCCGCCCACCATGATGTAATGAAAATGCGCCACCACAAAGTAGGTGTCGTGTACGTGTACATCCACCGCCAGGGTGCCGAGGAAAATGCCGGTCAACCCGCCCACGGTGAACAAGCCGATAAAACCGAGGGCGTACAGCATGGGCGCTTCATAAGAAACCGAGCCTTTGTAAAGCGTGGCGGTCCAGTTGAAGACTTTGATGGCCGAAGGAATTGCAACCAGAAACGTCAAAATCGAAAACACCAGACTGGCATACATGGATTGGCCGCTGGTGAACATGTGGTGTCCCCAGACTAAAAAGCCCATAACCGCGATGGCGATGCTGGAGAAGGCGATGAATTGATAACCAAAAATTTTCTTTTTTGCAAAGCAGGTGATGATCTCGCTGATCACGCCCATGCCCGGCAAAATCATGATATACACGGCCGGGTGTGAGTAGAACCAGAACAGGTGCTGAAACAACAGCGGATCGCCGCCCAGGTTGGGATCGAAGATGCCGATCTGAAACAGCCTTTCCAGGCCCACCAGCACGATGGCGATGGCCACGACCGGGGTGCCCAAAATTTGAATGATGCTGGTGGCATAATGCGCCCACACAAACAGCGGCAGTCGAAACCAGGTCAGCCCGGGAGCACGCATTTTGTGGATGGTAACCAGAAAATTCAATCCAGTTAAAATCGACGAAAAACCGGTGACAAACACACCGATGGCCGCCAGAATCACATTGGTGTTGGCGTACGTGCTGCTGTAGGGCGTATAAAACGTCCAGCCGGTATCCACCCCACCGAAGACGATGGCGGCAAACGTAAACAGGCCGCCAACCACGTAAACGTACCAGCTCAACAGATTGATGCGCGGAAACGCCAGGTCGCGGGCGCCGATCATGAGTGGAATGAGAAAGTTTCCGAGCACAGCCGGAATCGACGGGATCAGAAAAAAGAAGATCATGATGATGCCGTGCATGGTAAACATTTTGTTGTAGGTTTCCGACTGCATGAGATCGCCCTGCGGTGTGAGCAGCTCTAGCCGAATCAGCACTGCAAACATCCCGCCTAAAAAGAAAAACAGCGTGATGGCGATGAGATATAAAATGGCGATGCGCTTGTGATCCACGGTTAGCAGCCACGATTTGGCGCTGAAACCGGCGTTCAGGTAATTTCTTTCAGAGCCATTTTGATCATCAGACAACTGGGAACTGCGATGTTTAAAAACGGCGGTGCTCATCAATCATTGCTCCTATCTTTTGATAAAGATTTAATATAAGCCGTAATCTGCAGCAAGCTGATTTCGTCGATCTGGCCTTTGAAAGTCGGCATGACCGGTTTGAAGCCCGCTTTGATCTTGGCATTCGGGGTGAGAATGGACTCTCGAATGTAATCTTCGTTAACCAGCATTGTTTGCCCGCTTTCCAGCAGCACGGGCTGTCCGAATATGCCGACCAGCGAGGGGCCGCGGGCGCCGGGCACCTCTTTGTGACAGGTGTGGCAGGCCAGTTGTTGAAATTTTTTCTCACCCGAAACTTTCATCGGTTCCGTGCCAGCCCCACCGCTCAGCCAGTTCTGGTAATCATTGGGTTCCATCACCACCACCCGACCTCTCATTTCAGAGTGTTTGGTGCCGCAATATTCAGCACAAAACAAATGATACTCGCCGGGTTTGGTAGCTTCGAACCACATGGTGGTGTATCTTCCCGGCACCACGTCTTTTTTGATTCTAAATGCCGGAATGTAAAAGCTGTGGATGACGTCTTCGGTGGCCATGGTCAACTTCACGGCTCGGTCTATGGGAACGTGCAATTCATTAATTTCGCGCTGGCCAGTGGGATGCTGCACATACCACATCCATTGTTTGCCCACCACAAAAATTTCCAGCACATCTTCGGGTGGCGAGTAGCTGGTAAAATACAACGAGGCGCCCCAGGCAAATACCACTAGCACCAGAATCAGCGGGATGATGGTCCAGAGCAGCTCCAGTTTCAACAGTCCGGGTAATTCTTTGGGGACTTCGTCTTCCGAACGCCGGCGATATTTTACCACGAAAATATAGATGAGAAAAAATATCAGCGCCGCAAAAAAGAGGCTCACCAGCACCAGAAAAAAATAGAGAAGATCGATTTTTCCTGCCAGGGTGGAAGCTTGCTCCGGTAATAATTTAAATCCTTTGTCCATGATGAAATCTCAAAATTTAATGTGTTATGGCGGCTCGTTTTGCCCGCCTGTCGCGGCGAAACATGATGAGCATAAATGCTACTATGATGATCACGGTGGCGCTGCCCAGCACGCGAATGATGCGCATGATGGCCACTCCGTATTTTCCTGTTGTGGGATCGTAGTGATAGCAGTACAGCAAAATTTGATCGACAGCCGACCCGATTTTGTTTTTTGAAGCTTCCATGAGCGCCAGCTTGAGATCGCGGGCGGAGTATTCCACACCGTAAAAATAACGCGAAAGCCGGCCCTCCGGCGTCAGCACCATCACCCCGCTGGCATGAATATACTGGTCGGTTTCGGGATCGTATTTGTATTTGAAACCCGCAGCCTGAGTCAACGCCTTGATGGCGGCTTCATCGCCGGTGAGAAAATGCCAACCATCTGCAGCGCCCCGTCGGCCATATTTGTTCACATAAGTGGTTTTTTTCCCTGCCGCCAATTTGGGCGTTTCTCCTGGATCGAAACTGACGGTAACGATCTCATAATGACTGCCCACGTTAAAATTCAATGTGTTGATGCTTTGCAGCAAGCCGTTGAGCACCATGGTGCAAAGCATGGGGCATTCATAATAGACAAAAGCCAGGATCACGGGTTTTTCATTGAAATATTCCTGCAATTGCACGGAACGCCCGCCGGCGTCGGTGAAAAACCAATTCAAAGGAATTTGCTCGTTGAGTTTTTGGTCGATTCCCACTTCTTCCAACACATCGATTTGCTGACTGGCTTTGATTTCCTGCGCCAGAAGAGAAGCCGCCGGGGTCCACAGGCAGGCTACCGCGACCAGCAGTAAAATCGCGTATGCGTTTAAAAAATGGTGAAAACAATTCTTTTTTTTCATGGCATAAATCCTCACTGTTTAGGATTCTCCATTTTATCCGGTAAATTTTAATTTTATTGTCATTCTGCGCCTTGTCACAGAACTTCTCAGAACTACCGGTTTCCGAGTTAACTGGACAGACAAACTCATTTTATTCTTTCTTCCCCATGAGGTTGTACTGACAAATTTTGCCGCACGGGTAAACCGCGCTGCAGCATGAGCTCCATCGCACGATCGACAGGGATGCGCACCACGCCGGCTTCTTTCACCACCCAACCATAATGGGATTTCAAGGAGTCTTGCAGCGCCCGAAATTTTACCAGCTCCATGGCCGGTTGCACCAACAACTGTGACTCGATGACTTTCTGCTGCTTTGCACCGGCCAGCGGCGATGGAACGGGCAAGGATTTTTGTCTCTTCTCTTTGAGTAAATGAAACACCCCAAATATGACAACAAAAATGAGAAAGATCAGCGCGAGCAAGCTTATTCCCGACCAAGTGATGGCACGGATTTTTGCATCGCTGCGTTCGTAGTTAGAATGATTTTTTTTCACGGCTTCTCTTTTCTTCTCACTCATGATGAAATGCCTCTTTCATTCGGGGATCGTGCAGGGGCAACAGCGCCCTTGTTTTGAGTTGCTGGATAAAAAAGGCCAACCATACGCCGCCCATGGCCAGCGGAACCAGAATGTTCAGCCAATGTACGCGGATATTTTCTGCATGAAAATTAGGCGCCACGAACCAGAACAAATCCAACAGGCGCATGATGATAATCAGGTATGCTACCCGGGTGAGAATTTCCACCCGGCGTTTACTGCGCCGGGATAGCAGCACCACAAACGGCAGAGTGAAATGAAAAATCACCACCGCAAAAGCCAGCCACTGCCAGCCGCCGTGCAAACGATGCAGATACCAGGGGATCTCTTCCGGCAAATTACCAGACCAGATGATGAGAAATTGTGACAGCGAGATGTAGGCCCAGAGCATGACGAACGCCAGCAGCAAATTGCCCAGATCATGAAAATGTTTCTTTTGAATGACTTCCGCCAGAGGACTGAATTTAGCGAGTTTGCCCGTCCAGATGATGGCAAAAGCCAGGGTGAGCAGCGCCTGACCGATGACGAACACGAATCCGAAAATCGTGGAAAACCAGTGCGGATCCAGCGACATCACCCAGTCGATGGATGAAAAGGTCACCGTGAGCACGTACAGCAGGATGGCGGGTCCGCAGATTTTTTGAATGCGGCTGAGCAGAGGCGCGTTCTTTGCTCGATCCAGTGCCAGCGACCACTTGTTCAATAAATAGATTAAAATTCCCCAGATGACAAAATAAATGCCGGTCCGTACACCGAAAAAGGGTACATTGAGATAAACGCTTTTGTGCTGCAGCACGGTGTCCATGGCAACCTTTTCCGGCTGCGCCCAAATGTAGAGTTTCGGCATATTGAAAAGCAACGGCAAAAATAGCAGCACAAATAAGGGCAGAGTACGTGTGCCAGCTTCTAAAACGCGCTGAATGGAGAATCCCCAGCCGCCGCCCACAAGGTGGTGTAAAGCCAGCAGAGCCAGGCTGCCGAGTGCGATGCCGATCCAGAAGACGTAGCCCAGCAGGTAGGATTGAAAAAACTGCTCGGCATTGTAAAAGGCGCCCGCAGCACAAATGGCCATTCCCGCCAGTCCGAAAATAAAGACGCGGAGCTGGACTTGACTCAATACCGGTTTGGTGGACTCAAAATCGTTCATTTATTGTTTTCCATTAACGGTTGTCGCAATTCTTCTGGCACATCGTCCATGGTGGCGTTTTGACTCAACTGCAGCACGCGAATATACGCCACGATGGCCCAGCGGTCGTGGACCGGAATGCGTTCAGCATAATCAAACATGGCGCCCAGACCGTTGGAGATGACGTCAAAAAGATGTCCGGCTGGCGCATTGCGCAGCCGGTCGATGTGAAACGAGGGCGGCTGTCGAAAACCGCGCTGGACAATCATTCCCCGTCCATATCCAAGCTGATCGTGGCAGGGCGAACAGAAAATGTTGTAGCGTTCTTCGCCGCGCCGCAAAACTTCTTTGGTGATCGGGAAAGGAAACGTCCAGACCAGCTCTCCGTCAACTCTCCCCTGATATAAATGTGGGTCATTGTTTAAATGGCCGCGTGCCACGGTGCCCTCGATCAGCGACCGGGAAGCCCGGCCGTCCTTGAAAAAATCACTGGCTTCCAACGGCTGTAATTTGGGCTGATCGTGCATGTCCTGCCGGCAGGCGGTTGTGTTGATTATTGTGACTGCTAATAAAATAATTTTATAGTTTGTCCATCTTCGAATATTTTTCAAATAAATAAAAAGATTGAAGATAGAAGATAGATGATGGAAGATGGAAAATCGAAAATTGATTTTTATGAATGCCACTTAATTTTCCCTATTTAATATTAGTTTGACAAAAACTATCTGCTCGTTGGATCATTTTGTTCAGCATGGCGCCGATGTGCTGCCAGGCTTCTCCCAGGGCTTCGTTGATTTTGTTCATGAACGCGGCTTTATACAAACGCCCGGAAGTCTGGCTGGAAAGTCGAGATAAATCAGTCGGCACCCCTCGACTGCTCCAGGTGAAGCTAACTTCTTCATGGTGAGCGGAGTCGAACCATGAAATCCCGCGTATCGAGGATTTATCTGATAAAAAGCTATTTATCACAACGATTTTTAAAATCCTAATTCCTAACCTGGGTTATTCCAAAATCTGTTTGAGAAAGCCTTAAAGCGATTAATATATACATGTTAAGTAATTGTCTGACGTTAAAACAAGTTTCTAAACGCAGAGTTCGCAAAGGACGCAGAGAAAGGCGATTGCTTTATGCAACACTTCCAGGTCAATGCCTGACTCTCATGGTCTTAAATCCTTAGGATTTTCTCTGTGTAACTCAGCGTCCTCGGCGAACTCTGCGTTAATATTTTTTTGAATAGTTCAGGCTAAATTTATTTTCTATTTTCAAACCTCTATTCTCTATTTTCTATCCTCAAATAAAATCACGGCTCCACCTCAAATACCTCCACCGCATGCAGCGATTTTAAAAACTCCGCGGTTTGTTTTAAATAGAATTGCGGGTCTTTGCTTTCGATACACAGAAAGAAGCGGTCGCGCGACGCCAGTTTGAAACGCGGTACGTTAAATACCGGATGGTACGGCATGGGCAGCTTGTTCAAAGCAAACATGCCGAGTACCGCAGAAAAGGCCGCTACCAAAATCGTCATTTCGAAGGTTATGGGAATGAACGACGGCCAGCTATTCAGCGGTCGGCCGCCCACATTCAGTGGGTACGAAATGACCGAAGCGTAATATTGCATGCCAAATCCCAGCAGCGCCCCGACGATGCCGCCAATGAGCACGATGAGCGGCAGCATCGGTTTTTTGAAGCCCACTGCTTGCGGCAGCTCTTCCACAGGAAACGGTGTATAGGCGTCCATTTTTTGAAAGCCGTGCTCACGCGCCTTCGTTGCCGCCTCGATTAGTTGTTCGGGATTTTCAAATTCCGCTAATAAACCGTAGATTTCGCGTTCTTTATTCATGATATTTTTGGGATCTGAATAGATCAGTGTTGATAAAAAACTCATTTTTTAGTGTTACAGCCACAGATGCACTCAGCACTGTAGAGCCGCAACCCAATAATTTAGCCACCGATTAACACCGATTGACACGGATAAATACCTTTAAGTACCGTTAGTATATGAAAACAAAATGATTATTCGTTCCACTATTTAAACTTTTGTACTTGAGCTTACTTATTAATTTCACAATCAATCAACAACAGGTTCTTGAAGATAAAAGTTCATTTCAAATACTTTATATTTTAAAATCTGTGTTTTATCAGTGTAAATCCGTGGCTAAAATAGGTTCTGAAGCGTCCAAAACTTTGCTAAAAAACACCATGTTGTCGGCTTGTAGTACAGATTACACACGGATTTTTACCCATAACTGAATCGTTTGAATTCTAGTTTTTGCTTGCCGAAATTAATGAGTAGCCCGACTCTTATTTTTGTTGCTTTCAATTCATTCAGCAACTGTGGCTCATCTTTCGGATTATATTTTTTTGCAACTTTAATTTCCACTAATACTTTGCCATCCACAAACAGATCCGCTTCATAATCACCGACTATGACACCTTTAAACTTCACTTTTATAGCATGTTCTAGTTCTGCAGAATGTCCCCGGCGTAACAGTTCAACCTGTAATGCTTTTTGATATACTTTCTCTAAAAAACCATAGCCGAGAATATTATAGACTTCAAAGGCAGCCCCAATTATTGCTTCTGTAATATCTTCAAATTCTAAACTCATTTTATCCGTGTTCAATCCGTGAATATCAGTGGCGGTACTTTAATTTCAATTTTCAATTAGAGCTTTGGTTATTTTGTTTCTTTTTCGGTCACCAGCGTGCGCATTTCAAAAATTGAAATGGCTGGAATCAACCGCAGGAATAAAAACATCAGCGCGAAGAAAAGTCCGATGGTGCCGAGAAACGTTGCCCAATCCCAAAAAGTACCCGCATACATATCCCATGACGACGGTAAAAAATCTCGATGCAGACTGGTAACGACGATGATAAACCGCTCCAGCCACATACCGACGTTCACCACCATGGCGATGGCAAAAAGCGCGACCACGTTGTTTTGAAATCTTTCAAACCAGAGAAATTGCGGTACCACCACGTTGCAAAAAATCAACGCCCAGAAAAATACCGCATACGGCCCGGTCATGCGATTCAAGATCATGAACTCTTCGTATTCGCTGCCGCTGTACCAGGCGGTGAAGGCTTCCATCATGTATCCGTACCCCACGATGAGGCCGGTGGCCAGCATCACTTTGGCCATGTTCTTCAGGTGCCGCATGGTGATAAAGTCTTCCAGGCCAAAGATTTTTCGCAGCGGGATGGAAAGGGTCAGCACCATGGCGAAGCCGGCATAAATCGCTCCCGCCACAAAATAGGGCGGAAAGATTGTAGCATGCCAACCCGGTACGATGGACATGGCAAAGTCAAAACTCACCACTGTGTGTACCGAAATCACCAGCGGCGTGGCTAGACCAGCCAAAAGCAGATAAGCGGTTTCATAGCGGTACCAGTGGATGGCGGAGCCGCGCCAGCCCATGGCCAGCACCCCGTAAACGATCTGGGAAAATCGACTCTTTGTGCGGTCACGCAACGTGGCAAAATCCGGCACCAGCCCCACATACCAGAACAGCAGCGAAACCGTGGCGTACGTACTCACGGCGAACACATCCCACACCAGGGGACTGCGGAATTGCGGCCACAACGACATGGTGTTGGGGTAGGGCATCAGCCAATAAAACAGCCACGGTCTTCCCATGTGGATGAGCGGAAAAATGCCGGCCGCAGCCACGGCAAACAGGGTCATGGCTTCGGCAAAGCGGTTGATGGAGGTACGCCACTCCTGCCGCAGAAGCAAAAGAATGGCGGAAATAAGCGTGCCGGCATGACCGATTCCGATCCACCAGACAAAGTTGATGATGGCAAATCCCCACCCCACAGGAATGTTGATGCCCCAAATACCCACGCCTTTGATGAACAAATAAGTCACCGCCACCAGCAGCAGCATCAGCAGGGAAAACGCCAGACCAAATCCCACAAACCAACCCAGCGGTGTTTTGCGGGTGAGCACGATGGAGCTGATCTTGTCCGTGATCGAAGCATAAGTGTGTCCCGGCTCGATGAACGGCGCTTCTTTTACGGATGACTTTTTCTTTTTTAAATCATCTGCTGACATCAGCTTTCCTCGAGCTCCGGATTCGGGTTTTTTAGCTTCCCTAAATAACTGGTTCTCGGTCGGGTATTCAAATCGGTTAAAATGCCGTAATTTCGTTTATCCGCTTTGAGCTGGGCAACACGACTTTCCGGGTCGTTGATATTTCCGAACACAATCGCGTCTGTGGGACATACCTGTTGACAGGCTGTGATGATTTCGCCGTCGCGAATATCTCGTTCCTCTTTTTTCGCTTCGATGCGGGCTGAATTGATCCTTTGGACGCAGTAAGTACATTTTTCCATAATCCCGCGAGTTCGAACGGTCACATCGGGATTCCTTTGCAATTTGAGAGTCGGTGTTTCCAGGTCCGCGTAAAGAAAAAAATTAAATCGCCGTACTTTGTACGGACAATTGTTGGAGCAGTATCGTGTTCCCACACACCGATTGTAAACCATTTCGTTGAGACCTTCGTCGCTGTGCACAGTGGCCGCCACCGGACACACCACCTCGCACGGGGCGTTTTCACAGTGCATGCACATGACCGGTTGGTGGTGCACCGCTGGATTTTCAAGCTCCCCTTCGAAATAGCGGTCGATGCGAATCCAGTGCATTTCCCGTCCCCTCAGGACTTCATCTTTCCCCACTACCGGAATGTTGTTTTCAGATTGACAGGCGACTGTGCAGGCGTTGCAGCCGATACAGCTATTCAAATCCACCACCATGCCCCAGGAGTTGCCTTCGTATTCGTAATCCGGATAGAGGGTTAAATCCGGGTCGGGATCATGACCCATCTCATGAAATAGTTCTGGCTGTTCAATAAATTCATGCAGATTTGCGCTTCTCACCAGGTGGCGGTTTTCCATGTTGTGATGCATCTGGGTGCTGGCGAGTTTTACTTTGTCGTGGGTCTTTTGCATTTTCACGCCGGTGGCAAACCAGGTTGCAGAAGAGGTGCGCAGCTTAAAAACATCGACTCCCACGGCCGACCCAATCATGCCGGCGCGTTTTCTGCCATATCCAAAATGCAGGGTGATGGATCGTTCAGCTTGTCCGGGCAGAATCCACACGGGCGCCTTCAGCTTATGTTCACCCGCTTGTAGCTCCACCACATCGCCGTTGCTCAGTCGCCGGCGTTCCGCGTCCGCCGGACTGATGAGAGCGGCGTTGTCCCAGGTCAGCTTTGTCAGCGGTTTCGGCAATTCCTGCAGCCAGGGATTGTTGGCAAATCGGCCGTCGTGGATGTTTGGATCTGGTTTGAAAACCATTTCAAAGTCTGAATCTGTGGACATGCTTTTCGAAATCGATTCGATTTCCAGAGTTTTGTTTTGGATGCGTAGCGGCACGGATTTCGGCTCGACGGCGGTGCCCGCAACCACACCGTCGTGAAGTGAAGTCCGCCAGAAATTTTCAAATTCGGGCAAAGCCATGCGGGCGCGCCAGGTATCCTTGACGATGTCGTGCGCGGATTTACCGGTCTGACCCGTGAGCACCGCCAGCAGCTCGTGTTCAGAAATGCCGCCATACAGCGGCGCAATCAACGGTTGCTGAATGGTCACCGTGCCGTCAAAAGCCCGGACGTCGCTCCAGTTCTCCAGGTAGTGTGTCTGTGGAATGTGCCAGTGGCACCAGTGGGAAGTCTCATCTTCCTGCTGACTCAAATGCACGCTGAACTTGACTTTCGCCATCTGCTCAGTAATGTTGAAATCGGCAGGTGCGGTCAAAACCGGATTACCGCCCAAAATGAGGAGCACTTCCACGGCGCCGTTGGCCATCTCATCGTTGAGCTGCCGCAGCGAATCCAACTGAATTGTCGGATTCGATTCGACTGGCTCGGAATAGAACACGGTTTTGCCGACGTTGCCGAGCGCCCGATTCAGGACATGGGCCAGCAAATGCACCGGTGGCGGCTGCGATTCGCCAACAACGATCAGACTTTTTCCGGGATGGCGGCGTAAGTCTTTGGCGGCTGCCTTCATCCAGTTGCGCCAGGACCTTTCCGAAGCGGGTGGAGAGTAACCTTCTGCAATTTGTAAATCAAGTGCTTCCAGGACTTCCAGCTCACGCGATAGAGCTATGGCTAAATCGACGATTTCACTCGTCTGCAGCGGCAGCCGATGATCCGCCATGGCGCCGGTCAGGGAAGGGGTGCTCTCCACCGCATAAAGCCGATTCATGTCCGGCTGGTTTTCTGTGCTTTTTCTTCTGGCTGTAAATTGACGAGCATATTTTAACTGGCCAGGACCGGCCGCCAGAAAATCCGCATCCAGGGTCAGGATATAGTCAGCAGCTTCGTAATCGTAGCGGCAGTCCACGAATTCACCAAACGCCAGTTGCGCTCCTTTCTTCAGATTGTCGCCATTACACGGCTCATATTGATGCCATTTGGCCAGGGGAAATTTTTGCAGGATAGACTGGATTTGATCGGTCAGCGTCGGCGAGGTTACGGTTTCGGTTAAAATGCGAATGCCGGCGCCGTCGGTGAGTCGCTGGCTGTCCAGTTGCTGATTGAGCACGGTGACAAAATTTTCCCAGGTGCTGATGCTGCCGATATTGGTCACCACTTGTGCTCGGTCCGGATCGTAGAGGTCCAGAATCGAGGCCTGCGCCAGTACGCTGGTGGCACCCAGACTGGCCGGGTGCTGCGGATTCCCCTCGATTTTAGTCGGTCGTCCCATGTGGCTTTCCACCAGAATACCGCTGGCGTAGCCGTTCAATGTGAAGGCTGAGGCAAAGAAGAGCGGTTTGCCGGGAACGATCTCTTCCGGCGCTTTCACGTACGGAACGATTTTTTCAAGAGGCTGCCGGGTGCACGCGGTTAAACCCGCCAGCGCCAGCGAAGCCCCCATGAGCTGCATGAATTTGCGGCGGCTGAACGGTTTTTCCCATACCATGGGGCTTTGTGGAAACTCGTTTTCTACCAGCCGCTGAAATTCTTCCGTTTCCGCCAGCTCTTCCAGGCTGCGCCAGTACGCCTTTCCTCGCAGATTTTGCAATTTAGCGCGAATGGCTGAAATATCGGTGTTATTTCCTAATTCGTGTGATTTTTTCATCTATGGCAAATTGAACAATTGGTTTCACTCTTGATGTGGTATTTTTCTAACAGTTGCGCCCCCAGGATTTCCTGCTCGATTTGCGGTTGCCAGTGGAGGTTAAAAACGTTCTCCCGTGGTCGCACAAATTTTTCCGGCGCCCGATGGCACTCCAGGCACCATTCCATGTTCAAGGAATTCTGTTTCCAGGTCAGGGCCATATCGCCCACAGGCCCGTGACAAGTCTCACACCCCACACCTTTTTTCAGGTGGATGCTGTGGTTGAAATACACAAAATCCGGTAAATCGTGCACACGGACCCATTCCAGAGATTTACCGGTGCGCCAGCTTTCTCGCACCGGTTCCAACATCTCGGCTGTGTTGTGAATCTGGGAATGACAGGTCATGCACGTTTTGGTGGGTGGGATGCCCGCAAATGGGCTTTCTTCCACTGAAGTGTGGCAGTAGCGACAGTCGATGCCCAGGTCCGAGACATGGTGTCGGTGGCTGAACGGCACCGGTTGTTCGCGAACTACGCTGGCTTGGGTCACATAAGAGGAGCGTTCGATAGCCAGAACGATCCAGCCCAGAGCGGCCAGAAAAAACATCGTTCCAAAGATGGTCACCTTTGAAAAGGTATTCGTACTAGGATGAAAAATTTGAGACATTAATGAAGCTTGAATCCAATATGAAATAAAGGATTTTGCTTTTGGCGGTCGTTTGCAGAAGTCGTTTGTCTAATACACAAACCGAGGAGAAAAATGAAAGCAGTAACCAGATTTTGAGCAATTTCCTTATTGTTTTATTATTGGTTATTTAATTAGTTTTTCAAAAGATTGGTATATAAATATTTTTTCAAAAAAAGTCAAGTTTTAAAAAAGTCATTTAGTGGTTTTTTTGACCGGATTCTTAATGGGCATGGAAACCACGCGCGCCGGGGTGCGTTTTTTTTCTTGCGGGGATTCGCCGGTGTCCTGCTCGCTCAGTTGCCCTGTTTCGGGTACGCTCACTTTTTCGATGCGGAGCGGCGTACCCCCCATGGTGAAATCCGCTCCTCGGATCTGTTCGTCGTCGATGATCCAGGTGGTCAGTTTGGCCGGAAAAGTCAATATCAGCAATTTCACGCGCCACCACTTCGGTTTGACGTCCGCAGTGATTTTTTCCACACGCGCATAAAATGCCGGCTCGTCATCAATGTAAATGAGCACCAGCTCGGTTTCTAAAATGGGTTTTTTGTTTAAATACATGGCCTTTCGCTCAACCCCTTTCGCCCGCCATGATAAGGATTTTCTCGCTAAGAGTCAATAAAATAATTCGCAATTTTTATCAAATAAAAATGACTTACCTTCGTAAAGGTCTTTTTGCGGACGCGAAGCCAGACCTCTCATGGACAGCCTTGAATTGTCTTCCCGTAGGGGGAGCTTGTTTGTTGTTTAGCTCTTCTTTGTTTGGCCAACAGACTCTCCGACTTAAAAAAGATCACGCAATTGCAGGGTGAAAGGCTGAACCGTTCCAAAACGCTGTACAATGGGCCAAGCTTTTATTAGACAAAATGATTAGCAAAAAATCAAAACTCAAATAGTAACGTGCTAAATGTAAAATGGTTTATGAGTATCTCGTAAAAAGTAATCCGGGCTGTCGTTGCGAGTCCCGCGGTGTGTGCGGGATGAAGCCATCTCGCATGAAGATTTTCGTTTACTTGATTACGTGATCATGGGATTGGCCTGCTCCATTCATCGCGAATAATGTGGCGCTTTTCCTGGCAGGCAAAAGTTCCCATAATCCATACGGAGGCTGCTTTCAAGATTTCATTGATAACGAAAGACGAAAAATTTTCGAGCAAGCTCTTTGCCGCTGAATTCGGTTCGCGTGCTTAAAGGCGATGCAATGGCGCAATTTTGACTAGGGTAGTATCAATTTCAAAGCGATTCTGCCTTAGCCTGAATTTTAAATCATTTTGACATAAAATAATTTTGCCTTCAGAACTGAATAGTTACATTTATTTTTGAAAATTCCAAAAATATATTAAATTACCCACTTTAACAATTTGAACAATTAACGGGATCGAAAATGTCGCAATTAGATGGCTTCATGCCTTTTCAACGCCACCCCTTGCTGCCGGGGGGGCATCTGCAAACCGTTGTCGGTTACTACCTACCGGGACCCAAAGAAATCAAGCCGGATAGAGTCCATCAGGTGCCGGTGTCAGAAGGCGATAGAGTAGCGGTCTGTGAAAACGCAAGTAATTGGGAATCTGCACCAAAAGGGGCCGCGCTGTTTATGCACGGGCTTGGCGGTCACGAAGAGTCGCCCTACATGATGCGCATGGCCAAACTATTCAGTGAGCGCGGCTGGCTGACTTTTCGCATGAACCACCGCGGCTGCGGAGCGGGCGCCGGACTGGCCCGCAATCTCTATCATTCCGGCCGCAGCGACGACGTCAGCGCGGTATTGAATTATCTCGCCGAATTGCATCCCCGACTGCCGCTGGTGGCAGTGGGATTTTCGCTCAGCGGCAACGCCCTACTGAAATTGCTTGGGGAGCAAATGCATCCCTACCCGGATGAATTGAGCGGCGCCATGGCCGTCACCCCGCCCATCGATCTGTCATTGTGTTCTGTGGCGTTGTGTAAGATACGTAATCGAATTTACGATCACCGGTTTGTGCGGCTGCTAAAAGAAGCCATCAAAGAGCGCCAGGCGCATTTTCCTGATTTTCCCGTTTATCGTTTTCCGTGGAACACGACCGTGCGCATGTTTGACGAATTTTACACCGCGCCGCTCAACCATTTTGAGTCGGCTGAAGATTATTACACCAGGTGCAGCGCCAAACAATTTCTGCAGAATATCACGGTGCCCACCATTTTGCTGGCCAGCGACGATGATCCATTCGTACCAGTGAAATCTTTTAAAGGGTTGCCGGTAAATTCGCACCTGCAAGTGCACCTCACCCGCAGCGGTGGACACATGGGATTTGTCTCAGCTCACAAAACCCCACTGGGCGATCACCGCTGGCTGGATTATGCGGTCTGGTTCTGTTCTGAAAAATTGCTGGAAGCAAGAAGTTCGGTGACGGCGTCCAATCCCCCCTGACCCCCCTTTGTGAAAGGGGGGAAAGAGTCTCAAGTCCGCCTTTGCGAGGGGGGGGA
>JBHHXN010000071.1:0-24561 GCA_046757025.1 bacterium | reverse complement strand
GGACGATGCGGTATCTTCACCACGACCTTTGGTTGTTCTCCTGCATGGCGGCGGAGGAAACATCGACTCATTTCTTGGGCTGGATGGTAAAAAAGCGCCTTTTAAACTCTGGCTCGATATTGCTGACGAAGAAAAGTTATTTCTTGCCATTCCACAAGGTTATCAAAAACATTGGAATGATTGTCGCGGGGACTGCATACATTGCGGTGATGAAGATGACGTCGGTTTTTTGAACGAAATGATAAATCAATTAACGAATAAGTATGCGATAGATACCACCAGAATTTACGCCACCGGCGAATCAAACGGGGGTCTTATGAGCTACCGCCTGGCTTTTGAATTGTCTGATAGAATTACCGCGATAGCTGCCATAATAGCGGCCTTACCTGCGATTAATATTTGCGACGGACCGGAAAAGCCCATTCCAGTGCTGATCATGAATGGAACATCTGATAAGTTTATTCCCTGGCAAGGCGGACTAAGTATAAACCAAGGATCCGGCTCCTTTTTATCAGCTTCTGAGACGGTGGATTTCTGGGTGAACTACAACAATTGCGACACGATTCCGGAATCTTATGATTTTCCGGATGGTCCTTATGAAGATAGTTCAACGGTGCATCGTGACATTTATTCTAATGGTACTCAAAATACAGAAGTGGTTCATTATCGAGTCGATGGCGGAGGACATAATTCACCAAGCATTGAACAGCAGTATGCTGATTGGTTTTTAAAACTTGCCGGTCTCGGGGCGCAGAACCATGACATTGAAATGTCAAGAGAAGTTTGGGGTTTCTTCAAAAGGCATACGCTTATTACGTCTGTAAAAAACTATTCTGAAGATTCACCGGTTAAAGCATTTCAATTATTTCAAAACTATCCTAACCCGTTCAACCCAACGACTGTGATCAGTTATCAGATTTCAGTCGTCAGCAATTTGGAGCTATCTATTTACAATCTTTTGGGGCAAAAGATACGCACACTGGCAAAGGGTAGTCAGGTCGCTGGAAATCATCAGGTAACATGGGACGGGAAAGATGAAGCGGGACAGGTGGTTAGTTCCGGCTTGTACATCTACACGCTTAGAACAGGCGATAGGGTGTTAAATAAGAAAATGGTTTTTTTGAGATAAGGACACATGACCAGGGGAGGACATCATGAACTCTAAACTTTATTGTAGCTTAGGAGCTGCACTGTTAGCGTTTTTAATTGATCCCGGCTCACTATTTGCCCAGCTCACGCCGGGCGACATCAACGGTGATGGCAAAGTGGACAGCTCCGACATCGCGCGCGGTGTACAAATTGCTCTGGGTAAACTACCGCCCGCGACTCAAAGCGAACTTGCTTCCGGCGATATAAACCGCGATGGTCGCATTACGGTGCAGGATTTAGTGTTCATCTCGAACACTATTGCTGGACTCAACCGCCCGCCGGTGGCTGATATCAGTGCTTCTGACGATTCAGGAACAGTGGGAGTACCTGTAAACTTGGACGCATCTTTATCCTTTGATTTGGATGAGGATACTCTAACTTATCGCTGGCGCCAACTTTTTGGCCCTAAGGTTTCTTTTGAGTACACTAGCCACACTGAGACGCCTATTGAAGATACCACGAAAAGAATCACAATTTTCACACCTAAAGCACTTGGTCACTATAAGCTGGAACTTGAAGTCACTGATTCGAATGGATTAATTGATAGAGATACAATCAGAGTTTTTGTGGAAAGTGATCCTACCGCTCGGGCGCTCGCTGTAAAAGGGGTAATTCCGGCTGATGCATGGTTTCAAGAACTTTATTTGCCAGGATTAGCAGCGACCGTAACAAGGGTCAAAAAAACACATGCCGAGTACTTTTCCTTCTGGTATTTTTCTTTCGTAACACTTAAAGATTCTTTGCCGGTAATTGAACCTATTCCGCCTACAGTCCCCAATACCACGCCAGACAGAAATGTACAAAAACAGATTGTCGATTTATACCATGAAGCAGGGTTCAAAGTTCAGTGGATTTTTATTTTTGAATTTGATCACCCCTTCGGCATCGGCAACCCAATTGACTATTGTAATCAATGGGCTGAAGAATTTAAGCAAAAAATCGCCATACAACAAGCATCATATCTTGATAGTCTGGGTGTCGAAATGATTCTCCTTCAGGACTTTCCCACCTTTGGCTTGGGAGATAGCACTCTTAATCAAAACATTTTCCTGCCAAAAATTAATGACGCCATGACATCTTTTCGACAAAATTTTTCAGGACAAATAGGCTTGACTGAACTACTCTTTGGTCCCAAAGAGGGTACCTGGGAAGGGGTTTTCAATTTTAGTATTATTGACTTTGGGCAGCCTCAATTTCACAGACAATTGTATCAAAATTTTGATTTTTGTGAAATTTCTTTTCAGCCTAACATAACAGAACACTTGAACGATCCCTCTGTTGAGCAGTTAAGAAACCAATTTGAATTGATCATGAACAACTATATAAAGCCTGTGGAGGATGTAATTCAAAAACCGATCTATCTCCAGCTTATTTTTCCCTGCTTTGATGGCGCAAATAAAAACACATCACTCATATTTAGCGGCACTCAAAATCCATACACAACTCCCATCGATTTTCAAGAGCAAGTGGATATGTACGAAGCGTTGTTTCAGGCAATTGACGACAAAGCTTACATTGAAGGAATTTTTTCTCGGGGTTTTAGTTATTTCGATTTAAACTATACCCTTGATGAGCTTGGACAGCCAATCTTTAGCCTTGATACTCCATTAGACCCATCGAGTTTTTCAGCTATTCACCATTCTATACGTAATAAACCAGCAACTGAAGCTTTGCGCTTGCAGTTCATAAACCGCTAATAATTTTATAGTGAGTTCAAGTTACCCTTATCGAATTGGAGATATTAAGATGAATTTAAAAACTAATTTAAACACTTGGATAATTATCTTTTTATTTTTCGCGTTAAAGGTAAATGCCAAGACAGATTCTCTTAGTGTGATTAATGGTGTGAGAGGTGTTGGTAATTCAGGAGGCAGGGTAGGTATCTCACTCAGAAATTCAAACCCTGTTGCCGGTGTGCAATTCACTCTGGAGCAGTCGCCCAATTTTCTTATTGCTTCAAATGTGCGACTCACAGAAAGAAGCAGCAATGTGTATAATATTGTAGATTTTTTTTTCACTGAGGACAGTTTGTTACACATACTGGCGATGAGCACCGTTCCATCACGGGTTTTAGAGCCTGGCCAGGGTCAGATTCTTGAAATTGAATTCGACTTAGACCCTGGAACACCAAATGGTACAGTAACTTTAAGTTTTTCAGATGTTTTTATCGTCGATGTTCATGGTCAATTGATTCCGACGGTTGCTCAGAACGGTACGTTCTTCGATCCACAAATAACTTTGTTTAACGAAATCAGCAAAGCGGCTGGTTTCGATGTGCTGTTCAACTTGCCAGGACAGGGTGCATTCGCCTCTGCCTGGGCTGATTATGATCTCGATGGTGATGAGGATTTGCTTTACGTTGGTGGTTCTAATATTTATACAACCCTATTTCGCAATAATGGCGATGGCACTTTTACAGAACTGGGCGAAAGCTCCGGAATTGCCGCCATTGCACAGGGCGCTGATTGGGCTGCTTGGGGTGATTATGATAATGACGGGGATCCAGATGCTTTCCTGATTAGAGGCGGAAACGGTTTGCTTGTTGAAAACAACGGAGAAGGAACCTTCACCGACGCAACCGCAGCTTCCGGGATTGATATTCAAGGTGGCGGGACTTCAGTGACGTGGGTGGACTTTAATAACGATGGCTATCTCGATGTTCATGTAGGTGATGGATTCCTGTTCAAAAACAATGGCGATAAGACTTTTCGAAATGTAACGCAGGAAACTGGCATGAATATCATCACCGGCGTGGTCTGGATCGATTTTGACAATGACGGTGATCTCGAGCCCATCAATGACGAAAGCCAATTACGCAACGACGATGGCGTTTTCACAAACATCACAGGAACGACCGGCATTGTCTGCTGTGCCGGTGGATTCTCATCATGGGGTGATTATGACAACGATCAGGATTTTGATCTTTTCATAACCGGAAGCAGCGCCCTGGGCAGTGGAGTTTCCGTGCTTTATCGAAACAACGGGAATAGCACTTTTACCGACGTCACTTCCCCAGCGGGTGTTGCCGTGGCTGAATCGCGCTCTGCTAAATGGGCTGATTTTGACAATGATGCAGACCTCGATTTGTTTGTCACCCGCCCTGCGATGATAGATTCACCTTATGTCCTATTTAGCAATAACGGCGACGGCACATTCACAAACATCGCATCCCTTGCGAATGTGGTTCGCGGCGACTGGTTTCCTGGGCATCCTGGTGCGCAACCGGGACAGGGAGCAGCCTGGAGCGATTTCAACAACGATGGCAGGCTCGATCTCTTCGTGGCAAATGAAACGTATCCTGATTTTCTTTTTGAAAATCGCGGCAACGGCACAGACAACCATTTTCTTGTGCTCACACTGGTTGGCACAAACAGCAACAAATCCGCCATCGGTGCGCGTGTCACAGTCGAGGCGAATGGCATCACCCAAATCCGCGAGGTCCAAGGCGGCGCCAACACCTCGCAGAACAGCCTGCCGGTGGAATTTGGTCTGGGGCAGGCGCAGCAGGTGGACAAAATCACCATCCGCTGGCCCTCAGGCTTGGAGGAATCCACCACGCGCGCCATTGCGGTGGATCAGTTTCTAACCCTGGAGGAGGGGACACTGCATACGGTAGATGTTGCGGAAAGTTATGATTCGACCATTCCAACAGAATTCATGCTGTTTCAAAATTACCCGAATCCGTTTAATCCCACCACCACCATTCGATTCGACGTGGCGAAACCCGCTCACGTAGAGATGCTCCTGTACGACGTGCTCGGTCGACAGGTGGCGGTGTTGGTCAACAAAAGGTTCGCAGCCGGGCGCTATCAAGTGATATTTAATGCGGTAAACGTTGCGTCCGGAATCTACTATTACACTACGAAAATTGGAGAATATCAGGCAGTGAAAAAAATGCTTTTTTTGAAATAGCTATATAACATTTTAAAGCTGAAATGTTCGAATCTAAACACTTTCGATTAATTAGTGTCCATCCGTAAAGAGGCTTTTTTTGTCATTTGCGCATCTTTAAGCGGGAATCCATTGGTCAGTGAAGCACGAGATTCCCGATAACGGCACTCTGGAATGACGATTACGGATGGACACTAATTACAAATACAAATATGAACTTATGCTGTAATTTTGTTATCGAATAATCCATTTTAAGAACCCGGAGGGAATCATGATTACGAAAAAACTAAGTTTCAGTTTCAAGCCGTTAGGAGGCTTAATCTTAAATCTCCTTCTTTTCACAGGAATTTCTTTCAGCCAGCCCACAGCGGATTTAGTTCTTCTTAATGGAAAAATTTATACCGCGGATTCAGAAGATCATTTCGCGCAGGCCGTGGCGGTTAAGGACAGCGTAATTATCAAGGTCGGTTCAAATACGCTTATCACAAATTACATCGGTGCGTCAACCACTGTTTACAATTTAAATGGTAAACTTGTCACACCCGGTCTCATCGATTCTCATACTCACATGATCACGGCCGGTGAAACGAAAGTCCTTGCGCTTGATTTTTTGCCTCCGAAAGTAAAAACCATTAGTGATATCCAACAACTCATTGCCAATGAGGTGCAAAAAAAGGCGGCAGGAGAATGGATTTACGGCCACGGTTTCTTCAATTTATCCGATGGTAGAATTCCAAATCGCTACGACCTGGACACAGTCGCGCCGGACAATCCAGTCTTCATTGTTCACATTAGTGGTCACATGGGCGTGGCCAACAGCATGGCGCTTCAGATTGCAGGCATTGACTCGTCCACACAAAATCCTCCTGGTGGGGTTGTGGAAAAGGATTCGCTCACCGGCGAACCGACAGGAGTGCTTCTCAATCATTATGCCATGATCCTGGTTAAAGAACATATCCCACCTTATACGACCGAGCAATACCGTGAGGCGCTTGATCCGGTCTTAGAGTTTTATCATGATAACGGCATAACCAGCATTCAAGATGTTAATGTCGGTGTGTTGTCCAAGTTAATGGCTTATAAGGAGGCGGACAGCCTGGGAACTTTAACGGTTCGCACTCAAATCTTTTTAACCGCTGAAACAGCAAAGACAGTCTACAGTGCGTTGGCGTTTTTTGCCAAGGATTCCGTACGCTATGAAACGCCCATGTTGAAATTTGCCGGTTTCAAGCTGCTGGTCGATGGTTATGCGCCCATGTCTTATTGTTATGAACCAACGAATGGATTCACCTGGAACATGGCAACCTGGGATGCAGACACGTTGAATAAGGTTGTCAGCCTGATCCACGATGCCGATTACCAGCTTTCCATCCATTGCATGGGCGACCGCGCCATTGATATGGCGTTGGATGCGCTGGAAGCGGCGCTGCAAAAAAATCCTCGTGAAAACCACCGGCATCGTCTGGAACATTGCTTCATTCCCACGCAATCGGCCCTACAGCGGATTAAGAATTTGGGCTTGGTTGTCTCTTTTCAACCGGGCGCTCTGTACCCCAGTGGAGAATCTTACCGGTACATCTTCGGGGAATCCAGGATAAACCGCATGATGCCCATCAAAACAATGTATGATATGGGCATTCCCCTGGCTTTTGGCTCTGACTACCCAACAACACCGGAGCTTATGCCGCAACTGGCGCTGCAAGAAGCTATTGTTCGAAAAACAGCAAAGGGCAATGAAATAGGGCCTGCTGAGCGCATCGACCGGGTTACAGCGCTGAAGATTCATACCCTTGGTTCCGCCTATGCTGCTTTTGAAGAAGATAAAAAAGGCTCTCTTGAGGAAGGGAAACTCGCAGACATGGCTGTCTGGTCGGGCGACTATTTTACGGTACCCATCAGTCAAATCAAGGAGTTGACATTTGATGCGGTCATCCTTGGTGGAAGCGTTTACAAGCATTCAGTAACCGGTATTGATGTGAGTCCTTCTCAGACAGTTCCAAATGATTTTCAGCTTTTACAGAACTACCCGAATCCATTCAATCCCACAACCACTATTCAGTTTCAATTGCCTAAGACTGACCGTGTGACTTTGAAAATCTACAACCTGCGAGGACAGGAAGTGCAGACGCTGTTGGATGAGGTTAAGCAGCCCGGGAGTTACAAAATCAAATGGGATGGGAAAAATCACTATGGGAGGAACGTCAGTACGGGTTTGTATGTGCTGCGAATGGAGGCTGGTGAATTTGTGCTGAGTAAAAAAATCGTGCTTTTGAAATAGGCTCATCCTGAGTCATTGAGTGTTTTCATGAAATGCAAATGGAAAAATGAATGGTGCAAAATGTAAAATTTCTTTTTACAACGATTCTGTTTTGGTGTTCAAGCTTTAGAGCCTGTGTGAAAAATCGAAATGTAATCTAAAAACCAATTCCGCTACCACTGTCATTCTGAAAGAATCTTTTTAATAAACAGAACCTTACGTCCAATCTAAAAAGATTCCCTCTGAATGACAAAATCCGCTGTGTTCGACTTTTTACACAGAGTCTTTAGCTTGTTTAGCGCTCCATGAATGCAAGCTGAAGCTTGAACACCGATGATACATTTCTTTCGATCAACACCTCTTCAGAAAAACACCGAAAAGAAAGAGACCAAAAATTTAAAATTTGCATTTTCACTTTGCATTTTGAATTCATTACAAAAAGGAGATACGTGAAAATGAACTGCTATATTAAATTCCTGGCAATGATTTTTGTTTTTTGTGCCTTTGATTATTTGCAGGCACAGGGTACGATGACTCCTGATTGGGTCATTCGCAGAACCAGCCCGATCAACAATACCGATGCCGAAGCCTGGGGCATTGCCGTCGATGGCCAAGGCAATCTGTATTGGGCCACCAATCAAACGCGTCCGGGCGTGTTTCAGGGGCTGGATGTCGTTTTTTACAAACTCGACCCCACCGGAAACGAAATCTGGTCTGCGCCAGCCATCTACGCCGGTCAATTTGCACAGCAAGCCTATAACGCCAAAGTGGCGAACGGAATCGCCTATTTCTGCGGTCGCAATTGCCGCAACATCAGTCTCAACCTAGAATTGTGTGACATGCTCCTAGTGGCAGTGGACATCACCAACGGCGACACCCTCTGGACCGTCACCTGGGATCAGGGATTTGGCTACGACGAAGCGGACGGTCTGATCATTGAAAACGATGGTATCTATCTAACCGGCTGGACCGATAGCGGCAGCAACGATCTGGATGTGGGTCTGCTCAAATTTGATCTCGACGGTCATCTGCTCTGGGCGCAACCCTGGGGCACCGGCCGGGTAGAGCACCAGGATGGTCACATTGCCTTCGATGACTCGGTCATCTATATTGCGGGTTTGTACGACGGCGACACCAATCCTGTTGCGGCGCTGAAAGGCTTCAATGGTCAGGCGCTGCTGGCAAAATTTTCCAAATCTGACGGGCGCTACCTCGATCACGTCGCTTTTGGCCGGGACGATTCCTGGACGAATTTTGAAAACGCTCTCGGCCTGGCTAGTGATGGCACGTTTCTGTATGTTGTCGGTATCACAACCGTCTCAGAAAATAATAATGACCTTTTTCTGACAAAATATGATAAGAATTTAAATCAACTCTGGTATCAAACGTGGGGAGACCAGGAAGCGGAATCGGCAAGAGCCATTGCAGTAGGAGATGACGGTATGATTTATCTCGGGGGCAATACCACCAGCTTTGGAAGCGGCGGGTTGGAGGCTGTGCTGTTAAAATATTCGCCAACCGGGGAACTCATGGCTTATAAAACCTGGGGTGGTACTGCAAATGACAACCTTCTCGACATCGCCACCTACCGGCATTTTCTTTATGCCACCGGCAAAACCCAGTCATTTAATCCCAATGGCAAGTTCGACGCTTTCCTGATAAAAGTCAATCTGGATTCGTTGGTGAGCTCTATTGAGGAGCAGCCGGTCAAATTACAGTTCGCGCTGCTGCAAAACTATCCGAATCCGTTTAATCCCACGACGACCATCGAATATCATTTACAAAAGAGCGGTAAAGTCACCCTCCGAATCTACAATCTTCTGGGTGAACGGGTGAAGACGCTGGTAGAGGAAGTCAAACCGCCGGGCATTTACAAAATCGATTGGAATGGGAAAAACCACCAGGGACTGCAGGTCGGCACAGGTTTGTATGTTGTTCGGATGGTAGCGGGTGATTTTGTGAAAAGTAAAAAAATATGGCTTATAAAATAAAATATCGATTTTATAGTGTTTGAACGAAAACTACTGCATGATGTCATTTAGAACGGACAGACTGTGTGAAAAGTCAATCTCTGCAGTTCTTGTCATTCAGAGGGAATCTTTTTTGATTCGACGTAAGGTTCTGTTTATTAAAAAGATTCTTCCAGCCTGCTCTGAGTCATTTTCGGAGAATGACATTTTGCAACAGAACTAATAGGAGACGCAACGATGAAAGAAGTGAACAATATAATTTTTCAATTTTTCTATATTACATTAATCCTGGCAGTGTTTGTCCTGCCGCTATCAACAGCCTTTGGGCAAAGCCAGTGGCAGAAATACGTCGGCAATCCCGTCCTTTCTCCCGATCCACAATCCGGCATCATAGGTTATAGCGATCCAGCGCTCTTGTTTGACGGTACAAACTTTCACCTGTGGATTACCGGTGGTGGATTTATTCCCGGAGAGACCACGGCCGGCGTTCGAACCTACTACTACACCTCCGCTGATGGTTTTGCCTGGCAGGCTAATTCTACGAATCCTGTTTTTAGAGAAGCAGCAGCTGGCGCCTGGGATTCCGGCCATATCGAAACCCCCAACGTCGTTCGCTCTTCCGAGGGATTTTGGCTCTATTACTCGGCCACGCCAGATTCCATGGCCGACGATGGCGCTCAGCTTAAATTCGGCCTGGCTACTTCACAGGATGGTCAGACCTGGATTCGCCATGCGGCCAATCCCATTCTTGAGCGAGGTTTACCGGGTTCCTGGGAAGAACGCCAGATCGAATCCCCGTGCGTGCTCAGAAAAGACTCTCTATTCTACATGTGGTATAACGGGACGGATGTAGAATGGCGAATTCATGTGGGCCTGGCAACCTCGGTGGATGGGATAAACTGGCAGAAATATCCCGGCAATCCTGTGTTTTCACCATCTACCTCTAGTGCATGGGATTCCGTGGGCGTCTATGCTCCGCAAATACGCTGGCTGGAAAACCGTTTTGTTATGCTGTACACAGGTCTGGTGTTTTCAGCCACCGGCTATGATTTTAACCACACCCACACCGGTGTCGCGGTCTCTGAGGATGGCATCCACTGGACAAAGGCTTCAGAGCAACCGGTGCTCAGCGGCACACCACAAGCCTGGGATGCCTCGGGTCCTTTTACGCTCGATTGGATTGAGGCACATGATCAGCTCTGGATGACCTATGTCTCCGGCGGAAAAGTTGCCATAGCCACATCGCCCATCGATGTGGTTCACGTTGAACCGGATGAAAGTAAGCAGCCTGAAGAATACGTCCTGTTTCCAAATTATCCCAATCCCTTCAATCCTGAAACCGTGATTGAATACCAATTGCCCCGCACTTCTGAGCTAGAAATCACCGTCTTCAATCTGCGGGGGCAGAAGTTGGCCACACTGGTGCAAGGCCGTCAAACCGCTGGTGGCCGTAAAATTGTCTGGAAGGGGACAGATGAATCCGGACAGCGCGTGGCCAGCGGGGTGTATCTCTACCAGTTAAAATCTGGTGATTTTGTTTATGTGAAGAAAATGTTACTGCTCAGATAAGGAAAAACCATGAAAGTCCATCATTTTCTCAGTCTGTTGTTTACCTTCGTTTCTATCCTGACGGTTCACAACTCGAAATCGGGAATTTCTGGAGATTCGGCCGGTGCAGAAATTGTCATTCGACCCGACACCCTGTTCTTTGAGACCATTTACAGTGTGGACTCGCTTTGGGTGATAAACGTCGGGAACGAAGTATTAAATATTGACAGCGTACTCTCCCATAAGCCCTACGGATGGAGCGTCGAAGTGACTACCAGGGACACGTTTTTTACCTGGTTTATTTACGGAAAAGACCCGTCGCAATTCGAAATCAACAAACTGACTCTGGCTGCCAACGATTCCGCGCTTTTGGTATTTTATCCTCCAGATTTGTGCCCGGTGTGTAAACAGGGAATGGGATTTTTCCCATTTACGGATACGTTGTTTTTTTATAACAATGATACCTTGCGAAATCCCGTGCGTATTTTTGCATTCGGAGAAGGCCTGCCCAGTGCTGTGGAAAAAGCGAATCCACGAAATCCCCAAAAGTTTGCCTTGTTGCAAAACTACCCGAATCCGTTTAATCCCACCACCACCATTCAATATCATTTGCCACAAACCGGCAAGGTCACACTCAGAATCTACAATATTTTAGGCGAGCTGGTGCAGACGCTGGCGGACGAAGTGAAACAGCCGGGTGTTTACAAAATTGCGTGGGATGGAAAAAACAGCCAGGGTCATGATGCCAGTACCGGTCTCTACGTGGTTCGGATGGTTGCGGGTGATTTTATGCAGAGTAAAAAACTGGTCTATTTAAAATAGTAAAACCAGGGCAGACTATCATTTCACCTTCAATTGTTAACGACGGCCCCAAAATAGAATTTGATAGTTCAATAATGTTTTTACAATAGGCTTGTGTATAATTTAAGTAGAGGATTGTACCATGGCCAAGAAAAATGGCTCCATGTCGATCAGAGTGGGTAAAGTGGAAATATTAGCCACGGATTGCCACTGATAAAACACCGGTTTTGGTGCAGACCTTTTTAAATTACATTTTTCTCTACGGCTTTGCCGTTCTGTGTCAATCAGTGTAAATCCGTGGTTGAATAAATTATCTGGTTGCGGCCAAAGGCGGCAGCAAGTTAATCCGGGATTTATTTTCTCTAAAATGACACCCGTTCAAAACAACCCGGCGCGGCGTAGCCGCATAAGAATGGCACACCGATTTAACAGATAGAACGGATTGCCACGGATCTGATTGTGGCAGAAAACCAAAATATTTATGAGCAACACAATACACATTCCACTGACTTCGACGCATTCCGCTAAGTCTAATCCGTTAAATCCGTGACATCCCCGTTCTTTTTTTACACTTTATTGCAAAAGTTTAGTGTGAATACAATAGAACCTGTTTTTTCTTACATTTTCAAAAATTATTAATTATAATGATGCAATTCGAAGCGCAAGCAATCGCTTTTGATACCCCAAGTAACGTTATCGAGCGTTTAATCGATTTCTATGAATCTCAACACAAAGATTCAGCGCAATCCAATTCTGAATTACGTGAAAAAGTACCGTACATTCGACCAACCAGACAGGCTTCAACCTCAATAAAGAAGCCTCGAGATCCAGAAAAAGAAAGACAACTAAAGGAGGCTGTCGGAAATGCACTAAATAGGGGCAATTTTAAGCTCGTTTCCAATACGGTGCTAGAATTTCTGAATTCACCATCAAAAGTGCTATGTAAGTATTCAAGCTACTCACCAGAACAAGACAGATGGTTTTGGGGTGTTGGTCGCAAGTATTGGTCAAAATGGGATGACAACTCATACTTGGCTCTATTGATGGGAAACGAGGATCAGATTAGTTATTCATTTATCCTCTTAAAACCCAAGGAAGCATCGTATCTATTCACAAAGTGCAGCGAAAACGCAGGTGAGAAGAAAATAAATCTAAGATTCTATAAGTCGGATGGTTTACCTCACCTTCAGGAATGGCAAGAGTATGATGTCGAAAAAAACCTTCGAAGAATAGAAAGTTAGCCTTGATTCTTCAGAGTCCAGTTTAGCTAGAACAGTGCCTAACATCGCCTCATCCTGACGCTGCCGAAGGGGCGTGAATTCAGAGTTTTGAGCACAGTCGCAAGTCTTATCTTTTTATAAGGTTAAGCGTCCTGAATGGCAGCGCAGGTTAGGCTGTCGGTTTTACTAAACCCACTCAGAAATCCCCTGAGCTAAATAATATGAACTAAATCAAAGAGACGCCCGCTCTCGGACGTCTCTTGTAATACCGTAGTTTTAGTGGGGTAACCATTCGTTCCCAAATAAAATTTGGGAACGAAATTGATGGCCACCCACCGTAAATGTGGTTTTACCGTTTCTTTGGTCTTTTCACTTATTCTTTTGCGGAAATGGCGGAATGGGCGGAATTTCTTTGCCTTTGGTTTTCAGCTCCGCCAGGATCACTTCGATGGCTTTGTTGAGCTGCTGATCCTCGCCGGCAAATTCTTTGGCCGGGTCGTTGTCCACAAAGATGTCCGGCTCCACACCCACGCCTTCCATGATCCATTCCCTGCCTTCCACATCGTAACGCGAGAACTCCGGCTTGTTGAGCGAACCGCCGTCCAGCAGCGGCAGAGAACCGCGAATGCCGACCACGCCGCCCCACGTACGTTTGCCCACCACTTTGCCGAGATTGTGCTTTTTAAAACGGTAGGTAAAAATATCGCCATCGGAAGCGGAAAATTCATCAGCCAGGCAAACCATGGGTCCGTAGATCATACCGCCCGGATTGACGCTGGGGGTGGTGTTGCGGGCCATGGTGATCATGGCGATCTCCCGGCGTAAGCGCTCGATGATCATGGGCGAGACGTTGCCGCCGCCGTTGCCGCGCACATCCACGATCAGCGCCTTTTTGCGGATTTGCGGATAGAAGTTTTCCACAAACTCGTTCAAGCCGTTGCGGCCCATGTCCGGAATGTGAATATATCCCACTTTGCCGTCCGTCGCTTCGTTGACTTTTTTGATGTTGGTCTGCACCCAGTTGTGATAGTACAATTGCGCTTCGCTGGCGATGGGCTTCACCGTCACCTCGCGGCTGCCCGTTTTCGAAGGTTTGCTATTGAGCGTCAATTTCACTTGTTTAGCCACCGTGTTGAGCAGGGCTTCGTAAATGTTGGTCATGGAATTGGTGGGCACGCCGTTCACGGCAATGATGTATTCTCCCTCACGAGCATCGACGCCGAGCTCGGTGAGCGGCGAGCGCAAGGATTTTTTCCAGTTCTGACCTTGCAATATTTTTTTAATGCGATAATATTTTGAGCCGGCGTCGCGTTCCAGCTCGGCTCCCAGCAGTCCGGTCTGGATTCTTTTGGGACGCGGCCGATCGCCGCCGCCCACATACGTATGCCCCACATTGAGCTCGCCGATCATTTCGCCGATAAGGTAGGTCAAATCGTTACGGTGATTCACATGCGCCACCAGCGGCTGGTATTTCTGACGCACCGCCTGCCAGTCCAGGCCGTGCATGTTGGGATCGTAGAAAAACTCCCGCATCTGACGCCAGCACTCGGTGTAGATTTGGTTCCACTCGGCTTTGCGATCCAGTCGAATTTCCATGCCCGAAAGGTCTAATTTTTTGTCGATCTTAATTTTACCTTTTGGCAGATCGATGATGGCATACGAGTTGTTTTGCGACACCAGCATTTTTTTCTGGTCAGCCGAAATTTCGTAGCCATTTACATTGCCCAGCTCGGTTTCTTTTTCCTTTTCAAAATCGAACATCAGCAGCTTGGATTTGTCATCGCCGCTGCCGTTGCGATTGTAATAAAGCTTATCGCCAACCGAGGTGAGATGCCAGAAACTGGACGGTTTGATGGGCAGTCCCACGATGCGGTTTTTCAAGCCGTCTTCATCCACTTTGACTACGACCTGGTCTTCCTGCTTTTTGGCCTCCTCTTTCTTTTTGTTTTTTTTGCTCGATTTTGGCTCAGTTTTTTTCACTGCCACTTCATCGCTTTTGGGTTTGAAGGGCGATTCCACATCCTTTGCCAGCGCCACAAAATAAATGCGCTCCATGTCCTGATAGGCATGATTCCATTCGGTCCAGCTATAAATGGGATTAAAATCCCGATTGGACAGGAAGTAGAGAAACTTACCATCCGAGCTAAAAACCGGTTCGGTTGAAGCGTACCAGCCATCGGTGACCTCGATAGTCTTTTCCGAAGTTAGAGAGTAGAGGTAGATCTTATTCATGGTGTCCTCTTCCGGTTTCGAATAGGCGATCCATTTGCTGTCCGGCGACCAGTTGTACTGTCGGATTTCCCAGGCCGTGGCCTGCGCCACTTCGGTGATGGTCTTCGACTGGATGTCCACAAAACGCAGCCGCTGTTTGCGATCGCTCCACAGCAGTTTTTTACTGTCCGGCGACCACAACGGTTGGTATTTGTAGGTTTCGCCTTCGCGGGTGATTTGAATGGGAGCGCCGCTGCCATCCTGCTTGATCAGATAGATTTCGTCTTCGCCGGTTTTGTCTGAAATGAACGCTACCCATTTACCGTCCGGCGACCATTTGGAGTTACGTTCATGAACACCGGAGGTCTTGGTCAGATTGCGGGTGGCGCCGTGCTCCGCTGGCACGGTAAACACGTCGCCGTGGGCGCCAAACAACGCGCGTTTGCCCTCCGGAGAAATCTCATAATTGCTGACGTCTTTGCTAACGTTTTTGATTTCACCACGGCCATTCAGAAAATCATCGGCAATGGTGATGGCCACTTTTTTCGCCTGTTCGCTGGCCAGATCCAGCTTGTAAATCCAGCCGCCGTTTTCGTACACGATGGCGTTTTTTCCGAGCGATGGAAATTTGATATCAAACTCCGCGTAGCTGGTGAGCTGTCGGGTTTCTTTTGAATTTAAATCGATGACGTAAAGATTCATTTTTTTGTTTTCGTCGCGGTCGGAGAGAAAATAAATTTTATCGCCGCTCCATAGAGGAATGATGTCTTGTGCTGGATTGTTGGTTACGTTTTCCACGGTTTTCGAGTCAAAATGGTAGATCCAGATATCATCGGCCATACCGCCACGGTAGCGTTTCCAGGTACGAAACTCCCGAAATATCCGATTGTAGGCCATGTTCTTGCCGTCAGCGGAGAAGGAGCAAAAGCCGCCTCTGGGCACGGGAATCTGCTGCGGCAAGTCACCGTCCAGCGACACCGTGAACAACGAACCGTTAAAACTATTGAATGAACACATGCGGGAGCGAAAGACAATCTTTTGGCCATCCGGCGTCCAGGTCATAACGATGTTGTTCGGCCCCATGCGGTCGGCCACGTCGTCGCGGCCCAGAGTGGCGGTGTAAGTCAAACGAGTGGGCGCCCCTCCTGCTGCCGGGATGAGAAAGACTTCGGTGTTGCCGTCATACTGTCCGGTAAATGCGATGTGTTCGCCATCTGGCGAAAAGCGGGCGAACATCTCGTAACCGTCGTGACTGGTGAGTTTGCGGGCAATGCCGCCATCCGCGGAAACAGTGTACAAATCACCGGCATAGGTGAAAACGATCTGGTTTTCATAAATGGCCGGAAAGCGCAGCAGCCGGGCTTCCTGCGCGGTTAAAGTGAAGGTAAACAGCAAGGTGAAGAGCATCGTGCAACAAACTGATTTTTTCATTCAATCCTCCGTCTTTTTTATAACACATGGTCAGTACAATTAATAGAAACAGCTTATTTGATTTTAAATAGTGTCCATCCCTAAAGAACCTTTTTTGTCATTCCCGCAATCTTTAAGCGGGAGGAATCCATTGTTCAGTTAGGCACGAGATTCCCGATGAGCTTGTCCCTGCATGTTTTAAGAAGGGAGCACTCGGGAATGACGATTACGGATGGACACGAAATCATTATTTGATCAACAGCATCCTCCGTTTAGAATTGAAATCCGTCGTGCGCAATTGATAATAATAAATTCCAGAGGCCAAACCGCTGGCATCGAATTGAACTTGCTTGCGACCAGGTTGCTGAATTTCATCCACCAGCACCTGAACTTCTTTTCCGAGGAGATCGAACACCGTCAATTTGACATGTGCAGCAACTGGCAGTTGGTAACGAATTTGCGTTACGGGATTAAATGGATTGGGGTAATTTTGCTCTAAGAAAAATCGTTCAGGCTGATCATACGCATTTTCCTCAGCGTTTGTTGCAAGGTCTAAGCGCGCAGGCGACTCAAACGCGATGGGCTCCCCAAGGGAATGAAAAAGAGACAAGCGTAAAGCATAATTGCCGGGTATTAAATTGGCGGTATTCCAGAGAGAGAGGGTATCGTCCAAAACGGGCTGCGGGTGCCGGCCGTCAGTAGCACGCCAAACTGGTTCGGGTAAAATGGTGCTGTATTCCACCTGGTAACCCTGGAACTGCACGGGGTTCAGCGGACCAGCCAGCAGTCGAGCGGTGCCTTCGACCGCCACCCGGCTGTCCACGGTTCCTTCCACGGGTTGCATCAGCCCTTCAAAAATGATGGCGGCTGAGTGCGCTTGCGGCTCCGCGAATCGGGCGGTGTTCAGAAGGGCCATGACCGCAAATTCATCGGCGTCGATTTCGGGTCCCAGACATGCCGACAGTGCTCCCAGCAGCACAGCGGAATTGCGCGCAATCACCTGCGTGTTGACCAGCGTCCGAAACACGATGAGAAAAGAATTTTGAAAAGCGCCCAAATAGCCACCGCTGCCGTCGCAAACCGAATTGTCGATAAACACCTGCGAGCTGTCCTGGGAAATGAGCTCGCCGAAAACACAATTTTGCAGTGTCACCCGGGAACGAGCCGAGGGATAAAAATTCCAAGTCTGGACCTCGCTGTTCACCAGGCGAAATTTTCGGTCGGGCACCGCCACCAGCTCATCCATATAAAAGGAGCCGTTGGTGATGTTTTTCACCACGATGGAATCCGGTTGCCGGAACAACAGGCCCAGCGCTCGTAGATTTGAATTGCGAAAAGTGGCATCGGAGCCAGAAACGGAGATCGCGCCCCAGAGCACGTTGGTGCAGCTATCGATGCGGGTAGCATAGGGAATTCCGCTGACTCCGGCTTCAGCTTCGGAAAAACGCCAGTTCACCAGCAGGGAGTCTGATGGCAGCTCTGTGTCCACCACGCTTTCCTGCGGCAACACCAACCAAAAAATCAACGAATCGGAATTATTAAATTGCAAGTCGTTTTCACCGAAACAGAGGAATTCTCCTGGCAGATGCGTGTTCACGACCTGGGCACGACTTTTTGCCAGTAGCGCAGTAGTGATGAAACCGTCCGAAATTTGCGAATCCTGCAGCAGGTACTGACTGCTGTCCACCAGCGCCACACTCCAACTCTGACCGCTGGAGCGGAAATCCACGCCTGAAAATCGCAAACTTCCCCCCTGTAGCACGATGGCTTCGTGCTCATAAATGTACTCCTGCATCACGGTAAATCGACCGCCGTTAACATTCAACTGCCCCCTGCCCATGACCGTGATATCCCCGTCGATGTGGAAGTCCGCCTGCTGTAAATTCAGCACACCGTTGTTGACGATAATCAAGTTGCCGTGTAAAAAAAAGCTGCCTTCGATGGTGAGAGTTTCGTTAGGATCGCTGTCGCCGATGACCAGGTCCATTTGTTGGAAATGATTTGAAATTTCAGGCGAAGCCAAGCGTTGAATCGTTTTTAATTTGTGATAAAAACCATTCAGATTTTTAGGAGCGAGATATAATAATTCGGAGTGATCATTCTGGGCAAAACTGTTGTTTACAAACAGCAATATTTGGATGATAAATACAACCCGTTTGAGCATAACCCTCTCCGATTGTTTTTGTAGTTAATCATCAAAATACCATTCCCTACGCACTGAAAAAAAATCACTACTCAAATCGGCAATTTCATTTCTCGACGTTATCAAACATTTTTGGCATGTTGACTTTGGCTTCTTTTAACAAGCGGTTTTTCGCCAGCTCGCAATAATTCGGATCGATCTCTACGCCGATGCCTTTACGGTTAAGCATATATGCTGCAATCAACATACTGCCACTTCCTGAAAACGGGTCCAGCACTGTGTCGCCCACGTAACTAAACAGCTTGATGCACCGCTTGGGCAGCTCCAGCGGAAACGGCGCAGGGTGGCCGATGCGTTTTTTACTCTCTCCTGAAAACGTCCACAGGCCGTTGGTCCACTCGATAAATTCCGCGCGGGTGATATCCGATTGCTTCGACCCGGAGGTTTTTTTCCATTTATCTTTGTAGAGCACGATGATCAGCTCCACCGGCGCAATGACGTATGGCGCCGAGGCACTGAGCCAGGAGCCCCAAGCCGTGCGCCGGGAAATGTTGCCTTCGTTCCAGATGATGGTGGAGTGATAGTGGTAGCCGATTTTCTTGGCGATGGCGGTAAAATCCGCGCCCACGCTCTGCTGGCCGTCTTTGTTTTTGTCCAGAGGCACGTTCAAGCACAAACGGCCGTCCGGCTTCAGCCACTCGAAACAGCGAGCTAACCATTTATGATTGAACTCCAGATAGTCCTGGTAGTGAACATTGTCTGCGTGTGAGTTGTATTGAATATCCACATTGTAGGGCGGCGAGGTGACGATGAGATCGATGTAGTTTGAGGATATTTTATCGGTACTTAAAATATCTTCCTGGATGATTTTGACGGTCTCGGTTTCAAAAAATATCATATTTGTTTAGGTACCTTCAGGGTAATGAATCCAATCACAAACTGCAACGACACGATCCTTACAACCGGACCCGGCTGCCAACTTTTATATTATGTTTCTCAAACCAGCCGGCGTTGACTTCGAGTGCATAGAGTGACGGCGCCCGCGAAAGATAACTTTTGGTTTCGTCCAGCGGCTCCATGCGCTGAATATCCACGATGACCCCGGCCTGGTCGATGAACGCAATATCCAATGGAATGTAAGTATTGCTCATCCAGAACGACAAAATGCGCTGGCTGGAGAACACGAACAGCATGCCTTCGTTTTCCGCAAGATCCTGACGAAACATCAATCCTTTACGGGATTTTTCCTCGTCCTGTGCAATTTCCACCTGCAAAGGAATGCCTTCGATCAGAATCGTGTGCATGCCCTTTTTGGGGGGCGTTTCGGTTTCGGAAGAGGCCTGTTCCTTTTTCTCGGTCTGCTGCGCCGTTTTTTCGCAATTCAGGGCGGACAGACAAAAAGTGAACAGGAGGATACTTGTTAAGCGAATCATGACCTTTGATGGATAGATGAGGTATTTTTGTTATTCAAAATAGATAAGGATTTTACAATTGACTCCTTGAATATAACTTTTATAAAATTGAATATCAAATAAATTTTACTCGGCTCAGTTAATGACCCAATCAAACAGCTTTTCCCGACTGAATTGATTTTTAACTCAGGAATTTTTTCGCGAGCATAATTGTTGAAGATGCCTATAAATAGAAATTAATGAAACCTAAATACTCCAGGAATGAAAAAAAAATGCTGATGGTACCCTTACTCATATTCGCAACAATTTTCTTAGCCTATTCAAACGGCGCCAACGATAATTTCAAAGGGGTGGCCACCCTGTTCGGAAGTCGAACCGCCGATTACAAAAAGGCCATCCATTGGGCTACCGGAACGACCCTCTCTGGCTCGATCTTTTCTTTGTTTTTCGCGCAAGCACTGGTGAAATCGTTTTCAGGAAAAGGGCTGGTGCCCGACCTCTTCACACAATCGCCGACATTCTTATTTGCCGTGGCTCTAGGCGCGGCGCTGACGGTCATCATCGCCACTTTCACCGGCTTTCCCATTTCCACCACCCACAGCTTAACCGGTGCCCTGGTGGGTGCGGGTTTCGCTGCGGTGGGCACGGACTTGCATTTTTCTGTACTGCAAAATAAATTCTTATTGCCGCTGATCTTTAGTCCGTTTATAGCCTTGACTTTCAGCGGATTGAGCTATCTGTTTTTTCGATTCTGGCGACTGCGATTGGGGGTTACCGAAGAATGGATTTTGTATGTCGATCAACAAAAAAAGCTGCTGCCGGTACCCCAGCCACAATCATTGTTCACCTTCAACCATTTGCACAAAGACCGCCCTATTCCAAATGAAAAATCTAAAAATCGGATGCGGCAGTACGCCGGCTCGGTTTGGGGCTGGCCCGTGCAGAAATTATTAGACCAGGCGCACTTTTTCAGCGCCGGTCTGGTGAGCTTTGCTAGGGGATTGAACGACACACCCAAAATCGTGGCGCTGCTGCTGGTGGTGAAGGCTTTGGATATTCAATGGGGTTTGGCCATCGTGGCGGTGGCCATGGCTATCGGCGGGTTGCTCAGCGCCCGCAAGGTGGCCGAAACCATGAGCAAAAAAATCACCAAACTTAACCACGGGCAGGGATTTACCGCCAATCTGATCACCGGCGTGCTGGTAATTTTTGCCAGCCGACTGGGGGTGCCGGTTTCCACCACCCATGTTTCCGTGGGCGCTCTGGCTGGAATTGGAATGGTCTCCGGACAAGCCAACCGCAAGGTGTTGTCAAACGTCTTTCTGTCGTGGGTTTTAACTTTGCCCATGGCGGCGCTCATCAGCGGGGCCGTGTATTTTCTGGTGAGGTGATTGAAATAAAGGCATTCAAACCTACCATCGAATGCGCCAAATCAGTACACAGATTTTTACTATTTCGGAAAATAGCGAACGCTCTTTTTCTCCCCCGGCTGATCTTCAAAATATTCAAACACATTGAGGATGATTTCATCTGTGGCGCCGTAAAAGGCTTCAGCCAGACGGGCGACTGGCTGCAAGTTGAAAGTCACTTCCCTTCTGACCAAACCGTCGCAGGCATCGTCGTGATCTTCGTGCCTTAAAAATAAATTGGCCTGTACCGGAAACGATTCCAGAAACGCCGCCGGCGTCATGACCAAATCGAACTCGTGTTTGCCGCAGCCGCCGCTGTAGGTGATATCCAGCGTGAGAAAATCGCCGCGTATTACGAGGTGATTGAGCGCAAACGGGTGCAACTGAATATCCGCGGGCGGAATGTCGGTGATGTTTACCGGCTTGATTTCGCATTCCTGCGCGGCGGAATCGCAAACCACGCGGAACTCGATAAATTCCACGACCGGCGAAGGGAGGTCGCTGAAATGCAGCCGCGGCCGGGCCGCCGTCACGTACTGGCCGGCGGGCAGGAGATCGTGCAGCGGCCTCGCAAACCAGCGCTCCGTTTGATGCAAAGATTCCCCGCTCTCCAACTTGCCTTCCACGATGACGGTGGCAAAGGCCAGGCCATCCAATGAGGACCCCACGACGCTGTCCCCTTTCAGTACCTGAAATTCAACCTCGGGTCCGGTATCGGGCAAATAATAATCCTGCGGCCGGGCTGTGGCATTCGTTAGGGTGAAATGGAAAAACACCTCTTCCCCCACTCGAAATTGATTTTTCACCAAACCGGTGGAATCTGACAAAAAGAAATCGGTGAGGATTTGCTTATTCAGAAAAAGGGCTCCGGGTCGGTCGCAGCTCAACAGAATGAGCATGTAAACGCTCACGGCAAAAAGATATGATTTTTTCATGGTTTTCTTTTTATACGTAATTATTTTTTACATTTTGTGAATTATACTTGACTTTTTGAAAATTTTTTTGTATGTTAAGTCAACTATTTCTTACAATAAGTAAATAACAATTAACAAATGCATTTTAAGGAGGTGATTTTTTGAAACTGGGTAACAATTTAAGACGCTGCCGTTTCGACCATGACGAAATCACCCAGGAAGCGCTGGCCAACGCAATTGGGGTGACCCGGCAAACGATTCTTTCACTTGAAAAAGGTAAATTTGTTCCTTCTACCCTGTTAGCATTAAAACTGGCCAGACTGTTCAACAAATCGGTTGAAGACATTTTTTACCTCATCGATGATGAAAAATCGTGAACACTTGATTTAACCTCAAAATAGGGAGCATGAAAATGAACATGAAACTTTCTTTAGTGATCGTGCTGTTGTCAATTGGATTCGGGTACTGGCTGTTGCCCAAAACAAGATTAGCCAGATATTTTAAGATGAATGAAACCCTTTTCAACCTCACCAACGTTCTGGGGGTGGTCTGTGGCGCCACGGGATTGGTGATTTCATTCGGTTGGCCAAATGTGATCATGGAAAAACATCTTTTTGAAATTATTTTACTCCCAGTTCTCATGATCTACGCGTACTGGGCCATCATCATGAAAGTCAAAAAATCCAATGAAATCATCGATGAGAAGCAGGAATACAACATGACGAAAGCGGCTGCTACCACCATGGGTTACTCCTTTATGACCATGTTTTTTATCTTTGCCCTGTATCAGGAAAAGGTTTTTCAAGGCGCGGTTTTCTATCCGCTTTACTTTTTTATGAGCTTATCGATTTACTCAGCCAGCACCTTGTTTTATTTCAAACGAAATTAAACCATCGGCACTGGTGATTTAAACGGTTTTTTATTTTTCTAATCATGTAATTTTGTTCTCATTCCTCCCTGAATACGGTTCGGGGAGGAATCTGGATTTACACTATAATGGAAATTCCAGAAAATAGATTTCATTTTTTGGTCTCAAGGAATTGGAGAAACCAAACCTGTTCTTGAACTATTTGACTTTTATCATCTTCCCCACTTTAACCGCTCGTTCAGTTGATAATCTATAGAAGTACAAGCCGCTGGCGGCTTGGTTGCCGTTTGCAGTGGCGCCATCTCAGACGGCAAAATGCGCGCCCACCGGTTTGAATTCATCGGCCAGGACTTTGACTTCGTGTCCCATTAAATCGTAAATGGTTAATTTGATGTGAGCGTCTCTGGTTAACATGTATTGAATGGTCGTCCCAGGATTAAAGGGGTTGGGATAATTCTGGAACAGGATGAATTCGTCCGGAACACCGGTGAATTCCCGGCCCCGCTCATGCACTTTGTAAGTCTCCTCGGCGTCTTTCACCACCAGATTTTTTCCAATGGCGAAAAACTGACCCAGATAGCTTTTTTGTTGCAATAAACTGAAATAATCATCGCTGGCAAAAAGGACATCGATGAGCGTCTCATGACCTGTCTGTCCAGGGCCAGGTCAATTCCACGTCCACCCAGAAGCTATCCCGCATAAAAAAGGTTTTGTTGCCAACATAACGCACCTGCGTGGACATGACGTCGGCGGGATTGCTGGCGCCGCGATAGTTGCCGATGTTGTTGGCGTATCTGCCAAACTGGATGATTTGCGAGCCTTTAAACAGGTCGGGTAGCTCTTTTGGAAAGGGATCTTGTACGGTGACGCTGCCGAAATCCACGATGTCGAACAGATCGTCCGGGTTCAAATTAGTGACTGAAAATTGCAGGGCTTCTTTGGCCTGGGGAATTTTCTTACCAGACATGCTGCCGGAACGGTCTAACACAAAAATGATTCGCTTATTGACAATTTCCGATTCTTCCAGATCAAACTTAGTACACGAATTCACAAATACGGTAACGTATTTTTATGCTGCAAGTGGCCATACACTTGATTTTTGTGAGAGTTTACTCATCATCTTTGTTAAATTTTCTTTAGTGAATTTCCATTCGAAAGGTTTGGCCGCATGCTCATATCGTTTTTGAAACGCGATGATAGTTGCGGCCAGATCATCCAGAGAAGAAAAGTAATTTGGCGTTAGAGCTTTCCGTTGCAGAATTGAGAAATAGATCTCGATTTGATTGAGCCAACTTGCGTGCACTGGTGGTTCCCCACTTTGGATAATCAAAATCCAATGAACTATTAATCCAAACAGA
>JBHHXN010000070.1:0-24591 GCA_046757025.1 bacterium | reverse complement strand
AATTGCTTAAATACTCATTCATCAGCTTGACCTTATTTGTTTTTGTTTAAATTATATAAGTGCGAAACTTGAGTTTGTAATATGTAACAAATCATTCTGATTGCCATAAGGATGATTTATTCAAAAATAAGTTCTTTTTTTAACATCTTCAGAATCATATTTTCAAGTCATTTTCAGAACCCTTAAAATCATATTGATAGGAGGTAACGATGGCTGAGTATAAAAATCCAAACGTGCTTGTTTCAACCGATTGGGTTGCTCAACATAAATACGACGCCGGCGTCGTGGTCGCGGAAGTGGATGTGGATACGAAAGCGTATGACGAGGGACACATTCCGGGCGCTGTAGGGTGGAACTGGCAGACGCAGTTATGCGATCCGGTTGAGCGTGATATTATTCAAAAAGGAGACTTGGAGGCGTTGCTGCAGGAAAGCGGCATTTCAAAAGATACCATTGTGGTTTTGTATGGCGACAACAATAATTGGTTTGCTGCGTGGGCCTTCTGGCAATTGAAAATTTACGGTCATGAGGATGTACGCATCATGGATGGCGGGCGTAACAAGTGGCTGGCCGAAGGTCGTCCGCTTACACAGGAGCAGCCGAGCAACCGCCGCACCGCGTATCATGCCAACGATCCAGACCTTTCTCTGCGGGCCTATTTGGAGAACGTACAGGAACGGTACGACGCGGCAAACGCCGTATTGGTGGATGTGCGTTCCGCCGATGAATTTACGGGTAAGATTCTATCTCCGCCCGGATTACCGGAAACCTGTCAGCGGGGTGGGCACATACCGGGCGCAAAAAATATCGGTTGGGGCTTGGCTTGCAACGAGGATGGCACGTTCAAGAGTTTTGACGCGTTGAAAAATTTGTACGAAAATCAAGGCGTGACGGCGGATAAAGAGGTGATTGCCTACTGTCGCATCGGGGAGCGCTCCAGTCATACCTGGTTTGTGCTCAAATATTTGCTGGGATATCCCAATGTGAAAAATTACGACGGTTCCTGGACGGAGTGGGGCAACCTGGTGAAAGCACCAGTGGAAAGGGGGACGTGAAATGGCCAGTGCTGAAAATTATAAAACTGAAAAACAAGAGCTCGCAGGAATCCAAGTGAATGTGATCACCTATAAAATTGATTCCCGTTACTTTTGTCACGTGTACAATGTCAACCCGGGCGCCAGTATCTCCCGGGCCGATGGCGCGAGCCACGAAGAAGCCAAAACGCTGGCTTTGAAAAAGGCACAGTCGCGAATTTTATCTAAGTGAGGCAATGCAGTCCAGTCATCACCAAATGTATTTTATGGAATGCGTATCTAAGTAACCACTCCCTGTGGGGCGTCTGAACAGCATCAATTGGCCAACTGGTTGGATAATCAAAAAAGACTAAACTCTTTTGACCATTCCAAAGCGAAAACGCGAAGGCACGATCATGAAAGAAATTTCATGTGATGAATTGATTGGCATACTGGAATCCTTGGGTTTTGACGCGGTCAATCTCAGCGACGGCATGCGCGGCTGGAGCCGGGTGGGGAATTTTGTGGTTTCTTTCAGAGCCGGGGGTTAAAACCGACAAAACGGTGGCAGAATAAAGAAAAGCCTGTTTCTATTGCAGAAACAGGCTTTTTAATTAGTTGAATTCAAATCTGAATTCAACTTACTCACATAATCTAAAACAAAATGCAGCCTCATTTTATTCCGGATTTTTTATAATCCTGGTTTTTTTCTGTTTCAAGATTTGCCCTGACAAAAGAAAATTGCTTGACCGCCAGAATTCAGGCGATAGTGGATAAATTGGTGGTAGTTTTATTTTTTCTTTTGTAAATTTACCTTACCACGGCTATTGAACATTTCATCTTCGAGAAAGTCTGGCGTTAAGGGCCATTAAAATGTGATTTACCCAATTTAATGTAACATGACCTATCAAATTCATTTTTTATCTGAAGCCGCTTTTACCGAAATATATCATACTTTTCAGGATGCCTTTGCTGATTACCCCATCGACATGAGCCGGGTGAATGAGCAAAGTCTTTTTCATCGAGCCGTGAAAAACGGAATCGTTTTCGAGTCGTCGGTGGGGGTGTACTATCAGGGGAAGATGGTCGGTTTCACCCTGATCGGCCTGGATCGGTGGCAGCAAGAGTTGGCCGCTTTTGATATCGGCACTGGCGTGGTCAGGGAACATCGTGGAAAAGGGTTGGCCCAAAAAATGTTTGAGTATGCGGTTCCGTTTCTGAGAGCAAAGGGCGTGAGGAAATTTCTACTGGAAGTGCTGCAGGACAACGCACCGGCGATTAAGGCTTACCAGAAGGCGGGATTTAATATCACGCGTGAATTTGATTGTTTTGATTTAAAAATTGAAAAATACCGGCTCCGCAAAGGTTCCGATGCGCCGGTGCGTGTGGAAACCCTCGACCGCGAAGAATTGACAGAGTTTATCGGATTTTTAGATTGGCAGCCCTCTTGGGAAAATAGCTTTGCTGCCATCAAACGGATTCCGGACTCGGTGCTGCTGCTCGCCGCTCTGGTCGATAACGAGTACGTGGGGTTGCTGGTCTTTTATCCGGCTCTGAACTGGATAATGAACCTGGTGGTTCGGGATATTTACCGCCGGCGCGGCATTGCTAGTTTGTTGATGAATTATCTGTATTTGAGCCATACTCACCATGAGGGTCATTTAAAAATCGTAAATGTGCAATCCAAAGACAAAGGCTTCATCCGTTTTCTAACCCGTTGTGGATTTGAATTATACGCCAAACAATTTGAGATGGAACGCGACTTGTGAACGGGACAGGACATGAAAAGGGCGCTGCAAATGAGTCGATTATATTCAGAACTTGCCGCCATTTATCATGAGATGTACCCGAAATTAATCGATTATGATCGGGAGTTTGAATTTTATCACGCAGTTTTGAGTAAATGTTCCTGTACGCATTTGCTCGAAATTGCCTGTGGCAGCGGCCTGCTCAGCCAGCGTTTTCTGGAAGCGAACTACCATTTCTGCGGATTGGATTTGTCGGAGGAAATGCTGGCTATCGCCCGGCAAACTTTGGGGCAAGGTCGATTCATTCGTGGGGATATGCGCAATTTGCCGTGCAAACAAACTTTTGATGCGGTCATCCTGACTGGCCGCAGTCTGGTTTATCTCATTCATAATCAGGAAATTCACGACACTTTTAAGGGGATTCACGACATTTTAAAAACCGATGGTAAATTGATTTTTGATTGTTTTGGAGCTGAAACCATCTTTTCGAATTTTTCTCCCACTTCCGAGCAAAAAGTGGAGCTTGTGGATAAAACCATTACCCGCTTCAATAAAGTGAGTCCAAATTTAGAAACGGGCTGGACCTTTAACTGGTACGCTACCTATGTTGTGGAACAAGCCGGCTGCAGACAGAAATATGATGACTTTGCTGTTTTGCGCGCTTTCACCAAAGACGAACTCAGTTTATTTCTCAAATGGAATGGTTTTAACGTGCTGGAAATTATCGAGGAAAAGGTAATCAAAGTGATCGCGGAACGGAAATAGTCGTATGCTTGTCACCTGAATTCTGTTAAAATCTGTCCCTTTTGTGAGTTTTGCTACGAACAGAGGGCCTCGGGGAACGACAAACCATTGAAGAAAGGAGAACCAGCATGGAATGTTCCATGACCGCAACCACGTTTACATTGGACGGTTACCGCATCACCAAGCATCTGGGCGTTGTGCGCGGAGTGACGGTTCGCTCACGATCTTTATTTGGAACACTGGGCGGCATGCTGCACACGCTGGTGGGTGGCAACATCGTTTTGTTTACCGAGTTATGTGAAAGGACCCGGGCAGAAGCTTTTGAAATGATGGTCGATCACGCCGAGGAAGTGGGCGCCAATGCCGTGGTAGGCGTCCGCTATGACGCCACCGATGTCATGAGCGGTGTGACAGAAGTGCTGTGTTACGGTTCGGCCGTGGTGGTGCAGCGAAGTTAGCGGTTGACCTTATTATTTCAATAAACCGATCAGCTTTTTTGTCGTCTAACCAGAAATTGACTGGTTGAAATTTCTGGATATCGTTCAGCGCTGGTTGTTCCCAATACTTGATTATCAGTCCAAACATGTTTATATTAAATTCAGATTTGGTGTAAACTGAAATAGCTTTTTAACGACCGCTTAAATCAAGTCGGGGAGGAGAATGGATAAATCAGAATTGGATTTAAAAAGCAGTTACGACGTGTTAGCCGAAGAGTACGCGGAAAGATATTTCAATGAGCTGGAAGAGAAACCGTTCGATCGTAAATTGCTTGAAGAATTTGCAAAAAGCATGAAAGACAATGGCGTGGTTTGTGATTTAGGCTGCGGCCCCGGGCAAATCGCGCGTTTTTTGCACGAGCGCGGACTACAGGTTACCGGCATCGATCTTTCACCCGCCATGGTGACCGTGGCTCAGCAACGCAATCCGGACATCCCGTTTCAGCAAGGCGACCTGCTGAACCTCAATGTCGAAAACGAAGCCTGGGCGGGAATCGTGGCGTTTTATTCTCTCATCCACATTTCGCCGGATCGGGTGCAGGGAGCGTTAACCGAAATGAAACGCGTACTAAAACCCCGAGGCCGGCTGTTGCTTTCCTTCCACATCGGTGAGGCATCCCTGCATTTGGATGAATTGTGGGGGCACAAGGTGGCTATGGATTTTTATTTTTTCACCATCAAAGAAATGTTGAAATACCTGCGATTGACCGGCTTTGTGCATGAGGATTCGCTACAACGAGCGCCTTATAAGGACGTGGAATACGAAAGTCAGCGCGCATATATTCTGGCACGGAAACGGGTTTGAGCTGTATCCACCCACACCAGATATTTCATCTTACGAACAGAGTGACATTTTGAATTCAGAAATTCCATAGAGAATTCATGGATGAGTAGATTAAAATGCAATAGCGGGTAAGACGAGAAAAAATGACCACGACCAAACACGCGGTATGGCTAAGCTGCCTGATTTTACTGATTTCGGTTCCTCTCAATGCGGAAGAATCCTACTGGCAGCAGCAGGTTCATTACACCATGGACGTGACGTTGATTCCCATGGAGCAGGCGCTGGTAGGAGACCAAACTGTTGTTTACTACAACCACTCGCCGGACACCCTGCGGCAATTTTTTATGCATTTGTACCCCAATGGTTATCAAAACGCGAAATCTCTGCGGGTACAGGAGGCCAGGCGTTACTATCAAAAAATCCTCAATTCGCCTGAAGATGGCGGATATCTGAAAATTGAATCCTTTAAAATTTTGAATAAAAATGATGAGCGATCGGACTTTGTTTTAACCGCGTTTGATGTAAATGATTCTATTCTACAGACGGATTTACCCGAGCCGCTGGCGCCGGGCGACAGCCTCATTATCAAGCTGTCTTTTTATCTCAAAGTCAGATATTTTTCGGGCAGAGCCGGCTATCGCGACTTTCAGTACGATTTTGCGCAGTGGTATCCCAAAGTATGTGTGTACGATGAAAACGGCTGGAATGCGCAACCTTTCCACTATCTTGGTGAATTCTACGGCGAGTTTGGCGTGTTCGATGTGACCATCCGCACGCCGGCGGCGTACATCGTGGCTGCCACTGGCAAAGTGGCGGCCGGCGACCCCGGCTGGAACGAGGTTAAAGTGGATACTTCTTTTTCCCGCCAGCAGTGGCAGGAATTTACGACTCAACGGCATCATTGGATAGAAAGGACCACAGCAAGCGGAGCGCTGCGGTCGGTGCGTTTTCATGCGGAGCGTGTACACGATTTCGCCTGGGTAACCAGTCCGGATTTTTTGTACGAAACCGGCGAATGGGATGGGATTCCCATTCACGTTGTGTACCGTTCGCGGGCACGAAATAGTTGGACAAAACGAGCCGTCAAGCGCGCCGCCCGGGCTCTGGAGTGGCTCTCCACCCAATTTGGGCGCTATCCTTACCCGCAGCTCACCATTGCGCACGGCCTGTTGCGCGGCGGTATGGAGTATCCCATGCTGGTGATGAACAGCTCCACACGCGAGTCCCTGATTTTACACGAAGTGGGTCACATTTACTTCTACGGGATTCTGGCCAACAACGAATGGAAAGAGGCCTGGCTGGACGAGGGCTTCACTTCCTTTCAAACCCGATGGTATCTGGAGACTCGTTATGGCAAATGGGGGTATGATCGTCCGGCGTTTTTGCAGCGAGCCAACTGGCTTAACCAGCACCGCCCCTCAAAAACGTTGCGCGAACGTGAACGGGATGCGGCGGTAAATTACATCAACTCCGCTCGCAATCAACCGATTTCGAAAGTGTCGCATCAGTTCGACGAACCGATGGCTTACCGCCAAAACGCTTACACCAAAGGCGCTTTCTTTTTTGACATGTTAAAATACCTGGTGGGGGAGGAGACGTTTTCGAAAATTTGTCAGGAATATTTCCAACGCTGGAAATTTAAACACGTGAATGAAGCGCGTTTCAAACGAGTTTGTGAAGACGTTAGCGGTAAGGACTTGGACTGGTTTTTTAAACAGTGGCTGCACGATTCCCTGACCCTGGATTACGCACTGGGAAAAGTGGAAAAGAAAGAAATCCAAGATAAATGGCACACGCGGGTGGAAGTTCTCCGCAAACACAGGGGGGTCATGCCCGTGGAAGTGCAGTTGACCACGCAGGCCGGCGACACGCTTTTACAGCGGTGGGATGGGTTCGATGAATCAGGCGAGCTGACTTTTGTTACGGGCAGCAAACCGCAAAAAATTGTGGTGGATCCGAACGATGCCATTTTAGACAAAACTCGTCTCAACAACGGGCCACTGCAATTTGTTTTCGCTTATGATTATCCCGGCATGTCGTACCAGCCGCGCCATGCGTATTTGATTACATGGCGGCCGGCCTTTTGGTTTAACCAGGTGGACAAAGTTCGCGTGGGCGGGCGCCTGAAAGGCCGCTACGGCAAAAGTCGCAATTTATATCTGGGCGCCTGGTTTGGCGTCGATTCCCAACAGTTGGATGGACGTTTTAGCTATTCGAATCCCATCATGCCGCTGGGGAAAAACACCCGCGGTACCCTCTTCATTCAAAAAATGGAGGGGCGTTTTGAAATAGATGCCCATATCGCCTTTGTTAAAGGGAAGTACCTGACCCTGCCGCCACGGCACCGGCTATGGGTAGGCTTTAACCATTCCCGATTGCTGACAGGAGAAGGTGAGCGTTATGTGCGTAGGGAGTTGGATCAGAAAAACGATGTGGAGGTGATCACCTGGGAGCCGGGAAAAGTCAACAATGTGTACGTGCGCTACCAGTTCGATCCCCGCGGATTGGATTGGTACTCCAATCTCCTCGCCGGTGTGGACTTGCTGCACGACGACTGGGGCAGCGATTTTAGCTACAGCACGGTTTTCACTACCTTTAAATTCTGGCTGTTGAAAAAGCCCGCCGGATTGTATTTGAGATTCCACGGCAAGAAAATTTTCAATTCCGATATGACGCCGGTGCAGGATTTAATATTTTTAGATGGCGCTAATCCCAGAGAGCGATTCAAACGCTTTTTTCTGAGAAGCGATGGCGCCCTGCCTGAAGAGCTGCACTATCATTTGCCGGGCGGAGGAAATTTGCGTGGTTTCTATAATCAGTTTTTTGCCGGCGACCAGATTCTGGCTTTCAATGTGGAGCTGCGCAAAGAACTGCCGCCCAACTGGGCTGGAAAGCGCTGGCGCGCCATCTTTGGAAACACTGGCCTGGTGCTTTTTGTCGATCTGGCCCGAATGGAATTTAGCGACCAGAATAGTCAATTCTTTACCGACGCCGGGTTGGGACTGCGTTTTCAGAAACGACTGGCGGATAAATGGTACACCCTGCTCACCGGCAGCCGGAATATCGCTCTGCGTTTCGATTTTCCTATATGGGTGAACAAACCTCTGCCCGATGAAAATGCCGTGCGTTTCCGCTGGGTGTTTGGATTGGAGCAGGCGTTTTGAGGTTTGAATGTGGAGTCATTGATTGAAACCCTCAAATCGATTGCCGTATTTTGAAAGCAATTTGACAATGAAATAAGAATTACAAATTAAGAATTACAAATTAAGAATTACAAATTAAGAATTATGATTTGTGATTTACGGCTATCTAAAAAACCGGTTAACAAAACCGTGTGAACGATTCTATTTTAATGAGTGATTGACCTGTAACGCCTCTCTTGGAATTTGACAAAAAAAGGCTGTTTTCGGTCAATCACTAAGTACAAGAATTTTATAAAAATTCTGTTGCAACCTGTCATTGGCGAGAAGTCAACAGTCATTCTGTTTTCTATATTTGAAGCTGCAGACGATGAAGCAATCTCCCGACTAATTATCTGGAGATTGCTTCGCTCTCCTGCTCAGCGGGATCGCTCGCTATGACCGGCATTGTTCATTCACTATTTAATAGAACATATCAAGTTTTACAATAAGTCAAATTAAAATCCGGCTTGGAGGAGTAAGTGATGAAATTTTCATACCAACAATATGCAACTCACGATTATCCGACCTTTGGTGGTACCATCAAAGTTATGTTAATTGTTGTAATCACCGGCACGATTGTTTTTATGGGAGGTATCGTTTCTGGCCAGGGCAATCAGAAAGCCTACCCGGAATACGATTTGAAATTGTCCGATGTCACGGAACAATTGCGCTATCTGGCATCGGACGAGCTCAAAGGGCGGAGGACCGGCACATCTGGTAACGATGCCGCTGCTCGCTACATTGCCGAGCAGTTTCGAGCCAATGGTCTGGCCACGGTGCCGGGAGCAGACGACTATTTGCAGCCGGTTACTCTGGCCAAAGTGGCTCATTCAATTTTAAACACCGTGGTCATTGGCACGGACACTTTAAGACAAGGAAGGGAACTGGTAGCCCTGCAGGCCGGTCAGTCAAACCTTACCGCAGCGATTATTTTTGTTGATTACGGGATTCTCAATGAGGAAACCGCTCAGGATGATTTGCAGGGAGTGGATTTAAAGGGCAAGATTGTGGTGGCGAGATTTGGCTCGGGGGGGCATGCAAACGTGCGAGCCGGTATGCGCGAAAGTCGTAAAAAGTACACTCGCATCGCTGAAAAAGGCGCCGCGGGCTTGATTGAGCTGTACTCGGGCGATTTTCCCTGGCGCCGATTGGCCTCGTTTTTGAGCCGACCGCGTTATACGGTGGAGCAACCGAATGATCAGATTGAAACCAGAATCTCGCACATTCTCATCGATGACAGCGCTCAAAAATATTTGGCCGAATTCACCGAAAAAAGTGATCTGGAAACGGTGTCGTTGAAGTTTCATCCGCCTGAAAAAACGCCGATTGTCTCTTCCAATGTTATGGGTATAATCCAAGGCGCCGACACCGAATTGCGCAAAGAATATATTTTGGTCTCTGCGCATTTTGATCATCTCGGCGTACGGTCGCGGCCGGAGAATCCGGCAGCAGACAGCATCTACAACGGCGCCCGCGACAACGGCATGGGTACGGTGGCTTTGATAGCAGCCTCCAAAGCGCTGGCGGAAGTGCAACCGGCACGCTCACTCATTTTCATCGCTTTCACCGGCGAAGAAATGGGCTTGCTGGGCAGTGAATTTTACGTCGAACATCCGCTCATTCCTCTGAAGAGTACGGTGTTTGTTTTGAACACAGATGGCGCCGGCTACACGGATACCAGCATCGTGACCGTGATTGGCATCGAACGTTCCACTGCGCAAACAGCCATCGAAGAAGCTACCAAAGAGGTAGGATTGACCGTCATTCCGGATCCGGTGCCGGAACAGCACCTGTTCAACGCTTCTGACAATGCACCCTTTGCGCGCAAAGGCATTCCCACGCTCACATTCAGCCCGGGATTTCGTGCCTTCGATGAGGCGCTGCGTCGGTTTTATCATCAGCCAGAGGACGAAGCCGACGAGAATTTCGATTTCAATTATTTGTTGCGCTATTGCAAAGCGTTTGCCCATTCAGTCAGATTCATTGCAAACATGCCGCAGCGGCCGCGCTGGAATTCCGGCGATGAATACGAGTCGTTGAGCAACAAATTGTACCAGGAAGACCGGTGATTTTTGTTGATGCAATCATATTCGAAGAAAATTCGAATGTTTCAATTAATAAAAAAAAGAAGGTGAATTTCTCCATGTCAAAATCGTTCGCACGATTGATTTCAGGACTCTTCTTTCTTCTCAGTATCTCAGGACTGAGTGTACACGCGCAAACCGTCACGTTAAAAATCATCGAAACCAGCGACGTGCACGGGGCCATCTATCCCTACGATTTTATTAACGATCGAGAAGCCAACGGTTCGCTGGCGCAGGTGTACACTTTTGTGCAGCAGGAAAGAGCTAACCAGGAGCAGCACGTGATCCTCCTCGACAACGGCGACATTTTGCAGGGTCAACCGGTGGTGTATTATTATAATTTTGAAAAAGACGATCAGCCGCACCTTTATGCTCGGGTCATGAACTTCATGGGTTACGATGCGGCTACCGTCGGCAACCACGACATCGAAACCGGCCACGCGGTGTATGATAAATTTAATCAGAAGCTGTCATTCCCCTGGATGGCGGCCAACGCCGTCACGACCGACGACGGCGAGCCCTACTTTAAGCCGTACACCGTAATCGAAAAGCAGGGTGTGAAAATGGCCGTGCTGGGAATAATCACGCCCGGCATTCCCAACTGGCTGCCGGCGTCCATCTGGCAGGGGATGGAATTTCAGGACATGATCGTCTGTGCGAGAAAGTGGCTGCCGATCATACAGGAACGGGAAAAGCCGGATGTCCTGGTGGGGTTGTTCCATTCGGGTGTGGATTATACCTACGGCAACCAGACCGCCGAAACTCCGTCCAATGAAAACGCTTCCCGGTTAGTGGCTGAGCAGGTACCCGGCTTCGATGTGATTTTCGTAGGGCACGACCACGCGCGGTGGAATTTCACCGTAAAGAATTCTGCCGGCAAAGAAGTGCGGATTCTCGGCCCCACCAGCAATGCCCGCACCGTGGCGGTGGCCACCATTACGCTGCGTTTTGATGCAACCCAAAATACCTGGGATAAAAAGGTGCGGGGTGAGCTTGTGGAAATAAAATCTTATGAAGCCGACAAACCGTTCCTGAAAAAATTCGCCGAAGGCTTGCAATCGGTGAAGAATTATGTCTCCAAGCCCATCGGCAGATTTACCAAATCCGTCAGCACCCGTGACGCAATTTTTGGGAATTCTGCTTTTGTGGATTTGATTCATCAGATTCAGCTCGAGCTCACCGGCGCTGACGTCTCTTTCACCGCGCCTTTGTCATTTGAAGCCCGCATCCAAAAAGGCACGGTTTTTGTGCGCGACATGTTCAAACTCTACAAATATGAAAACCTTTTGTACACCATGGAGCTCAGCGGTCAGGAAATTAAAGATTTATTGGAATACTCCTACGGGCGCTGGTTCAACCAGATGCAAAATGCGGATGATCATTTACTGAATTTCGTCCGGGACGACCAGGGCCGATTGCGGCGGTCGGCAAGAAACGGTTCGTATTATTTGAATGCCCGTACCTACAATTTCGACTCGGCAGCGGGCATTCGATACACCGTCGACGTTTCAAAACCGGCTGGCAGCAGAGTAGTCATCCAGTCCATGGCCGATGGTTCGCCCTTCGAATTGCACCAAACCTACCGGGTGGCCATAAATTCCTACCGCGGCAACGGCGGCGGGGGGCATCTCACAAACGGAGCCAAAATTCCCAAGGCTGAATTGGCTGAACGCGTTCTCGCTTCAACTGACAAAGATCTGCGATTCTATTTGATGAAATGGATCGAGAAGAACAAGGTGGTCACACCCAAACTGCTGGGTAACTGGAAAGTGATTCCCGAGCCATGGTGGCAAGCCGCCCGAAAAAGAGATTTTCAGCTGCTGTTTGGCAGAAAGATGGAGTGACGCTGCCGGGCTTCCGACGATAATCTAACGAAAATTGAACATGAAAACTTTTTATCTGGTTCAAAGGCTCTGCGTTGAAATTTGTGCGGGTCGGTGGGGGTTCGGGGGGGGCCCTCCCCCGGCAAGCTGAAGCTTGAACACCTGTCCCCCCCCTCCCCTCAGAATCGCGGATTTTTCTTCGGGCCCAAAGTGATGGGACCCTTCTGCCGTCAGAGCGGATCTTTTCATTCTCAAATTATTCGAAAATAATTTAACAAAAATCCTGTTGACAGCGAGGGTTGCATGCCTTATATTATTTCAGGCACAATCAACTTCTTTTTCCTCAAAATCAAGCCAGGGACGAGCCCATGCTAACAGAACAACTACTCATCGACGGTCAGCGTAAAGCCGCGCTGTCAGAAAAAACACGTGACATAGTCACTCCGGCGACCGGCAAACCGCTGGCGCGAGTCGCAGCGGGTGGAGCAGAGGACATCGACCAGGCGGTGCAGTCGGCCAACCGGGCGTTTACCGATGGCAAATGGCGAAATTTAAACAGCCGTGAACGTACCCAAACGCTTCTGCGTCTATCCAATCTTATCCGGGACCATGCTGAAGAGCTGGCGCGGCTGGAGAGCCAGAATGTGGGCAAACCCATTCGGGAAGCGCGGGAGGAAGTCGGGCTGGCAGCCGATTGTTTTGAGTATTATGCCGGCGCCATCAACAAAGTGGGTGGGCAAACCATTCCGGTGGCGGCGGCGGGCGTGTGCATGACTTTTCGCGAACCTCTGGGAGTGTGCGGTCTGATCACGCCCTGGAATTTTCCCATCGCCATAACCTCCTGGAAAATCGCCCCCGCGCTGGCCATGGGCAACACCCTCGTGGTGAAGCCGGCCAGCCAGACGCCTCTGACCGCCTGTCGTTTGGGAAAGCTGGCGTTGGAAGCGGGCATCCCGCCGGGGGTTTTGAATATCGTGCCTGGCTCGGGGAGTGTGGCAGGAGAGGCTCTGGTTCGGCATCCGCTGGTCCGAAAGATATCTTTCACCGGCTCCACCGAGGTCGGCACACGTGTGATGCAATTGGCAGCCGATGATATCAAACGGGTAACGCTGGAATTGGGCGGTAAATCCGCCAACATTGTCTTCGCAGATTGCGAAATGGAGCGGGCACTGCCGGGCGCGGTTTGGAGTGTTTTAGGCAACGCCGGCCAAGACTGCTGTGCCCGCAGCCGGCTGCTCATCGAACACACCATTTATGATGAGTTCATCGAAAAGCTGACGGAGCTGTTTACGAAAGTGCGGCTGGGAGATCCGCTGGATGACCACACCGAATTGGGTTCGCTGATTTCAATGACGCATCGGGAAGAAGTTCAAAATTATATTCAGTCAGGGAAACAAGCCGGCGCTCAGTTAGCCTGTGGCGGAGAACTGCCAGATTCACCTACCTTGCAGTCCGGCGCCTTTTTAACGCCGGCGCTGTTTACGGATGTGCGGCCTGAAATGCGCATTTTTCGAGAGGAAATTTTCGGGCCGGTGCTGTGTGCCGCGCCGTTTAAAACGGAGGAGGAAGCCATCGCTCTGGCCAACGACAGCATTTACGGTCTCTCCGGCTCCATCTGGACGCAAAATCTTCCGCGGGCGCTGAAGGTAGCGCGCGCCATCGAGACCGGCGTCATTTCCGTCAACACCGGTCACAGCGTGCACCTGGAGGCGCCGTTTGGCGGACGCAAACAAAGCGGCGTCGGGCGCGAATTGGGCCTGGCGGCGCTGAAGCACTACAGCGAAATGAAGAGCGTGTTTATTTATACGGGTGACGAGTAATAATCATAAAATTTCCTGCCAGAATTTCTTTTAAATCAGAAAAATATCTGGTTTGACCACTTTTATTTACATTTCAATTTTGGAGATTGATTCATGGCTGATAAAAAAAATCGCGGTATGCTCGATATCGCCACCCTTAAAAAATTGGTAGCTGACGAACAAATCGAAACCGTGATCACGGCCTTTCCGGATATTTATGGGCGACTGATGGGGAAGCGCATCACCGGCGATTATTTTGTCCACGATGTGCTGGAAAGCGAAATTCATGCCTGCGATTATCTGCTGGCCTGTGATATGGAAATGGACCCGGTGCCGGGTTACGCCTATACCAGTTGGGCCAGCGGCTATGGCGATTTTCGATTGGCGCCGGATCTGCAAACTTTGCGATTGGCATCCTGGTTGGATAAAACCGCCATCGTCTTGTGCGACGTGGTGGAAGAAGAAGCGGAGCGGCTGGTTGAGCTGGCGCCGCGTACCATACTCAAAAATCAGGTGGCGAAAGCGGCTGAACAGGGCTATCTCGCTATGGGCGGCTCCGAGCTCGAATTATACGTTTTCAAAGACTCCTTCGAAACCGCCTCCCAAAAAAAGTACCAGGATTTACAGCCCTTCGGCGATTATATCGAAGATTATCACATTCTGCAGGGAACCAAAGAAGAGTTTTTGATCGGCGCCATCCGTCATCACTTGGATCGTTCCGGGATTCCTGTGGAGTTTTCCAAGGGCGAGTGGGGGCCCGGCCAGCAGGAGATCAACCTGCGCTACGCTGACTTCCTGGAAATGGCCGATCGCCACACCGTTTACAAACACGCGGCCAAAGAAATTGCCCAACAAAACGAGTGTGCTCTCACTTTTATGGCAAAATGGGATGAGCGCTTTGCCGGCTCCAGCATGCATCTGCATGCCAGTTTGTGGGATAAATCGAAAATGACGGCGCTCTTCCCCGGAGAAGAAAAAACCGGCCCCTTACACATCTCAAATCTGTTTCGCTGGTTCCTCGGCGGCTGGATGGCGCACCTGCGGGAAATGTTCGTGTTTTATGCGCCTTATCCGACTTCCTACAAACGATTCGTGGCCGGTTCCTTCGCTCCCACGGGCATTGCCTGGAGTTACGACAACCGCACGGCCGGTTTTCGTATCGTCGGGCACGGACCGGCTTTGCGCATTGAATGCCGTGCGCCGGGCGCCGATGCCAATCCCTATCTGGCGTTCGCCGCCACGCTGGCGGCCGGCCTGGACGGCATTGCCAATCAAATCGAACCCCCAGCTGTTTTTGAAGGCGATGTCTATGCCGCTGAAAAGCTGACGCAAGTGCCCAAAACCCTGAACGAAGCGATAACTGAATTTCAAAATAGCGCCTGGGTGAAACAGGCCTTTAGTGAGAATGTAATCGAGCACTACCTGCACTTTTTTCGCACCGAGCAACGCAAATTTGATGAAGTCGTGACCAATTGGGAACGAGCACGATATTTTGAACGCGCTTGAGAAAAAATCGATGTAGTTAAACACTAGAACTTTTAAGAAATGCGAGATCGTCAACCAAATCCGGACGAACTACCATTGTCTTGCCCCGCCTCGAGGCATCTTTTAAATAAACAGCATCTTACAACAATTAAATAATATTTGATCTGACTGAATGATGCAATGCTTGCGATTTTTTTGGTCAGTCTGTTAAACATTCTTTTACCAAAAATCCTTTGAAATGATGAAATCTACTTCAACTCCAATTATAGGCATTACCACTTACGGCCGGAATCAGCAGGGTCAATTTTTCCTGCCCGCAGAGTACGTGGATGCGGTTAGAAATGCCGGGGGGTTGCCGCTGCTGCTGCCGCCAGGAGAAAAACAAGTGCATAGAATTGTCGAGATGGTGGATGGCCTCATTTTCGCGGGCGGCGGCGACCTCGCGCCGGAGTTGTATGGCGGCCAACCTCATCACAGCGTCTCTCGCGTTGATCAACAACGGGATGACTTCGAGCTGGAGCTGGCCCGGCAGGTGCTGCAGCAGCCCCGACCGGTACTGGGCATTTGTCGCGGCTTTCAGTTGCTTAACGTGGCTACCGGCGGTGATCTGCTCGCCCACGTCCCGGACGTGTTTGGCAGTGAGATAGCCCATCGAACGGAGGACGGCGAAAGCACCGAACATGTCGTCCAGATCGCGCCGGACTCGCGCCTGGCAAAAGTCATTTCGCAACCCGAAATAACCGTAGTTTCCAAACACCACCAGGCCGCGGGCAACATACCCGACGTCTGGAAAATTGCAGCCAAATCCCAAGACGGCGTGGTCGAAGCCATGGAACACGCTGAGCATCGTTGGATGATCGCAGTGCTCTGGCATCCCGAGCTTGCCCTGCAGGATGTCCATCACCAGAGAATATTTCAGGCGTTTGTGAAAGCCGCAAAATAGTGAGCTGTTTTTCGATTTCTAATTTGAGCGATTTAGAGTTGATTTGTCTTGTCAACAGGTTCAAATGTTCAGAGTCATGGTTGTGCGGGGCAAAAACACACGCTAAAGCGTGAACACCAAATTTAAAATGGAGCGAAACATGAAACGGTCAATTTTAGGACTTTTGCTTTTAACCTCATCTGTTTTCAGTCAGCAGATCGGTAAAAACGCCATCATCCGCTCCGGGCAATATTACTACGGCAGCGGGGTTTCGCAGGATGTCAGCGAAGCGCGCGACCGGGCGCTGGCCGAGTTGACCAGCCAAATCGCGGTGCGGGTGGCCAGCTCGTTTGAGCGCAAGGTGCGGGAAACCTCCGAGGGACTCAACGAAGACGTGAAATCGATTTTGCGCACCCACAGCGCCGCCACGCTCAAAAACGTACAGAGCATCAAACGCCCCACCGCTTCGGGTAAAATGGCGGTATTTTGCTATCTGAAAAAGTCCGAAGTCGATAAAATTTTCTCCGAGCGCAAACGCCTGATCGCGGAAATGGCGGAAAAAGCCAGAGAATACGAACAGGTGGGCAACCTGGCGTTTGCCCTGAAACGCAACTATTTTGCCGCGGTGCTGTAAAATTCCCTGCCGGATCAAACCGTGGTTTTCGGGGGCGTCATTTACACCACCGAGCTGCCGGCCCGCATCAACAACATCCTGCTGCACACTAACTTTACGCTGATGCAGGATAAACGCCTCTCTGCCAACGAGCGTGAAATCACCTGAAATCACCTTGCGGCTTACCCATACCACTCTGCCGGTTTCACTGCTGGATTTTACTTTCTGGGACGGCGCCAACCAGGTGGCGGTGCAGGGCCGCGACGGACTGGCCACGTTTCGTCTGTTAGGCGCCAGTACGAAATTTGAATCGCTCAAACTCAATATCAAGTACGCCTACTACGAATGCCGCAGCGAATACAGCATTGTTACAGATTTGTGGCCTTTGGTGAAAAAGCCGGTTTTTCAGGCAGCCAAAACCATCCAGTTGCAGGCTTCTCCAGCTCCGGTTGTTAAGCCCGGACTGACTACAGGGCCAAAATGGAATCTGAGTTTGAAACTTAAGGGTGACATACCTGTGGCGGCAGAAATCACCCGAGCCACAAAGCGGTTTCTGGATATTCTTGCCAGCCACAACAGGGCCGAGGCCAGCCGGCTCTATGCACACGATCCGTTTCTGCAATTGAAAGTGTTAAACTATCTTCAGTACAATCATCCGAAACCGCTCGATGATAACGTGACCGCCGCGATTCGCAAAACCCGCACTGGCTATGAGCTGCGCAAGCTGCGAGTCCTGCACGATTATCCCAGCATCCACAAACAATCCACTGAATACTTGGTGCTGGATTTTTCGGACAAAGGCGAGCTGATTGACCTCAACCTGAGCATCACAGCCCAGATGTATCAGCATTTTGTGAAACAGGCTGACTTTGGTCAGGACTGGGACCACCGCCAGGAGATCATCAAGTTTGTGGAAAAATACCGCACCGCCTATTTAACCGCGACCTCGAAACCGTGGATTTGATTTTTGCCGAAGAGGCACTGATTTTAGTCGGCCGCAAGATCATGCGCAAGAAGCTGCCGGAAAATTCAGTGCAATACCGCAAGTTTGGCGAGCAGCCGGATTACGAATACATCAAGCTCAGCAATCAGGAATATCTGCGTCGTCAGAAACGAATATTTGATATTCAACAGGACATCTTTCTCGATTTCGGCACATTGGAGATCAACAAAAAAAACAATACGCAAAATGTGTACGGGGTGGAAATGCGGCAGAGTTACGCCTCCACCACTTATGCCGACGAAGGCTACCTGTTTTTGCTGGTGGATTTCAACGAACGTAATCCGCTGATATTTATCCGTGCCTGGCCGCCGAATGAGTGGGATCAGGACGCGCTGGTGCGGTCGGGAAATTTTCGGGTTTATAAGCGAACTTTAAGATTCTATGGAAAGACCTTGTTTGCATTAATCGTCCTGTAAATTTCTATCAAGATAATTTTTTGTTCGCTTTAAGAAATTCTGGTATAGCGGTTTTGTTTCAGAGATGAATTTCGTAATTGAGGTCCATTTCAAATCCAAGTATTCATGGATGATGACATTTCTCAATCTGACCCATTTAGAAATGTTCTTCATATCTTCTTTTGGAAAATCTGTAACGAGAGCAAGAGAGGCGATAATTTCTCTGTATGTATCCGGAATACTTATTCCTTCTGATGATAAAATAACTTTTGCAATATCAATGGACGAAAGGACAATATTTTCAATCCAGCGTTCAACATCTCTTCTTTTGCTTCTGTTCGTTCTGTACTCTTCCCAGGTAAGTGATTCAAACATCGAATAATCGCTAACTTCATCGGTCAGAAATTTTAGATGTTTGATCAGTCAAATTTTGTCCTGTTGTTTAAGGGACATTTCTTTTAAAATAATCGTTTAAGATAAACTCTCGAAAGTCTTCCGCCACGTGGGTAATGAGCTCCATAAACCTGAGATAGAGCAACCTATCGTTTATGGCGAGTGGGATGCCTCTAATTGCACTGGCTGCCACACTAGCAGGAGCTCGGTTTAAAACAAGCAGCTCCACTTCTTGTTTTACAATGCTTTCTAAATCTGCCCAGATTTCATCTTCTGCAGCATAAAATATCTCTTCCTCAAATTCTAACCACCGCGTTTCTCTGGGGTAAAAATATACGGCAATATCAACATCTGATAATTTGTGAGTTCGTCCATTCACCTGCGAACCAAATAAAAAGGCAAAGGCAATGTCTTGTCGTTCCGAAAAATATTTTTCTAATTTGTTAATATTGATTTTCATTCAGCTCAGGTTATTTTAGCTTGATATCATGTTCATTATATTGAAATCGATGGAAAAAGTCAACAGACAATTTCCGCGACATAATGATTTAGTTTCAAAAACAGGTAACCAATCACGGGATAATTATTCTTCACTCAAAGATCCCGACGCGGCGGGGCAAAATATACGCAAATAAATTTATAATGATTAGTTACTCAAGTTTCGCACTTAGATAATTTAAACAAAATCAAATAAGGTCAAGCTGATGAATTAGTATTGAAGTAATTAATATTATTAATTTTACATTAATATTCAAAGACCAGAGTATTTGAGAAGTTGTTTACATATTCTAACATTTCTCTTTAACGCCGAGGACGCAGAGAAAAATATCTCTTTGTGCGAAACTCTCTGCTCTCTCTGCGTTAAAATCAAAGTTGTTGTTTGATAATGCTGCTTTCTGCAGCAAAGCGCCTTTTTATATTAAATCAAAAAGACGATTTAGAAATGACTTTTTAAATAAATGGCGACATAATAATATTTTGGAATTCTTGTAACTAAAGTTAATATAAATAAATATGTGAATTCAAGTTGAGAAAAATACCTTAAAAACAATTGTTCACACAACTGCGAAACTTGAGTTAAGATTTTCAGTTTTATGCGTACGTCATGGAATGTCATTGCGGGTAAATAGAGAATGAAATGCCTTGACAAGTTTGAATTTTATTTTAAGAATTAGCAATTACCAAATGGTTTGTCAGCTAAACCACCAAATAATTGAAAATATATTCTTGGAATCGTATTGAGTGATTGACCGAAAAATCAATTCTTTAAGTCATTCCAGCGTTCTCTCTGCTAACAATTTGTTGGAATGACGTAAGCCCGGCAGTTGACTTTTCACACAGGTTCAGGTGAAAATTTTGCTGGATTTTGAATGAAAAAATTATTACGATAAAAGAGAGCGTCTAAGCTTCTTGTCGTTCGTATCTCACCAGTCAACATTCTAAGCATCAAATTGGTTTGAAAGGATCTGGAGGAATGGAAAATTTTGACACACGCTGTCCGGGATGTTTTGCTGAAAAAGGCGGCGTCTCGGCCTGCCCTGAGTGTGGATTTGATGAAACGAAGTCCCAAAGCGCCATCGCGTTAGGATACCGCACCCTGCTGCACGATCAATACCTGGTAGGCCGCATTCTGGGAAAACCCGGCGGATTTGGCATCACCTACTACGGTCTGGACATCAAACTCGACACTAACATCGCCATCAAGGAATATTTGCCGCGGGAGTTTGTGGGACGGGACAAAGACGGTTCCACGGTCACGCCGCACTCGGAAGAAGACAGCCAAACGTTTACTTACGGACTGCAGCAATTTCTGCAGGAAGCCCGCAATCTCGCCAAGTTCGACCATCCCAATTTAGTGCGTGTGCGCCACTTTTTTGAAGAAAACGACACTGCCTACCTGGTGATGGATTACTTGGACGGCACCAATTTATATGAATACCTGAAACAACGAGGCGGCAAAATCAACGAAAGCGACGCCATCGATATCATCATGCAGGTACTCGATGGACTGAAACAGGTGCACGACAAAAATCTGCTGCACCGCGACATCAAGCCGCAGAATATCTACATGACCACAGACGGCCGGGCGATTTTACTGGACTTTGGCGCGGCGCGTGTGGCTATGGGCGGTTTCACCCGCAGCCTGTCGGTGATCCTGACGCCCGGTTTTGCGCCCTATGAACAGTACACCCGCCGCGGTCTGCAGGGTCCCTGGACCGACATTTACGCCTGCGCCGCCACGCTTTATTACATGGTCACCGGCGTGGTGCTGCCGGAAGCCACCGAAGAGCTGGGGGAGGAGAGTTTTTTGGAATTCAATCAGGAGTCCAAACATTTGTCCACGGCGCTGTACTCCGTTCTGCAGCCAGCGCTGGTGAAAAACGCCGAGGAGCGGCCGCAGGATGTGGAGACGTTCAAAAAGCAGTTGTTGCAGGTGAAAGCCATGATCTCGGCAGATGAAATGGGTACGGTGGACTTAAAGAAAACCGTTCCCATTGCCAAAGCCAAGCCGGTGAAGAAACCCGGGCCGGCGCCGAAAAAAGCGTCTGTTAAACAGAAAACCGGCAGAGGGCGCATCTGGCTTTTAGCGCCTGTGGTGTTGATTCTTGCAACGGGTGTTTATTTCTGGCCAAACATTAAGCAACGGATTTCGCCGCCGCCAACCGAAGAATTCGCTGAAACGCCAACTGAAAATGTTCAAGCAAATATGAATCCTGCTGCGGAATCGTCGGTCGAACCGGTTGCGCCAAACCTCTATGAAACCAACAAATCCGCAGGCGACAGTCTGTATGCCTTGAATAAATTTGTGGAAGCGAAGGCGGCTTATCAATTGGCGCTGATTGAAAAACCCGCAGACTCGTACGTCGGCGGCCGCATCAAACTGTGTGAAGATAAAATCAGCGATTTGAAGGCCCGCGCTGCAGAAGCTAAAAAGAGTACTCGTTTGGCGAATTTAAAAGGAGAAGGCGATAGACTGTTTCAGCGCGGCAATCCCGCAGCAGCTAAAAGCAAATATGCCGAAGCGTTGAAATTGCAGCCCAATGATCCTTACCTGTTAAAACAAATTCAATACTGCACGGAAATGGCGTTTATTCCCGGCGGCGTTTTTCTGATGGGCCGGGCGGGCTCCAATGAGGAGCCGCAGCACAAGGTCACGTTGAACGCTTTTTACATGGATAAGCACGAAGTGACGGTGGCGCAGTATGAGAAATTTTTAGAGGCCGAAAATCACGTCATTCCCAGGCAGTGGGGCCAGCAGCTTAAAAATCCGCAATTTCCAGTGGTGTTTGTGAGCTGGGAGGACGCCGCGGCTTATGCCCGATGGGCCGGCAAGCGCTTGCCCACCGAAGCGGAATGGGAGTACGCCGCCCGCGGGGGATTGGAAGGCAAAAAGTATCCCTGGGGCGACCAGCCGCCAGATTCGCGGCCGGAGTTTGAGCAGCGATTCAGCAAGCGCGTGCAAAATCCCATCCGCAAGGTTGGCGCCTATTCGGCCAACGGATACGGATTATTTGACATGGCGGACAATGTCTGGGAATGGTGCGCGGACTGGTTTGGCTTCAATTACTACCAGCAAAGTCCGCAGCGCAACCCCAAAGGGCCGGACGGTGGCGAACGCCGGGTGGTGCGCGGCGTCGCGGCTTTTTCGGAACAAATCAACTACCGCTGCGACGCGCGCTTTGCAGCAGAGCCCGGTCAGCGGAAGAAATTTATCGGTTTTCGGTGTGTGAAGGCGGTGCGGTGAGTTCAGGTTTTTAGCTGATTTTTCAATTGTTTTTCGCGGCTGCCTTGAATGGCACTTGAAGAATTGATTGCTGTGGACAATTTAAAAATATACGTTAGAGCGATAATTAATATGACATGAATTTCTACATAAAAGTTTTGGGATGATAATGGTTTAGTCATTAATAAAGGCTGGAACAATATTACATGATCACTAAACAAGCGCTGGGAAATACTCTCTGGGGAATGGCAGACATTCTTCGTGATAAAGTGGAAGATTACAAATCTTACATTTTAACACTACTTTTCTTTAAACGACTTTCTGATAATTATTCCTGGGAAACTGCAAATAAGGTTTCTGATTTTCGTGCTGAATATGGCGTTAAACCCAATCCAAGACAATTAAAAAGAATCACAGACGAAGCCCATGACTTTAAAATCCCAGAAAAGTGCTTTTGGAAAAATGTGCGTGATGTCTCACAAGAAAAAAAGAATGAAACCTTAGACAAAGCAGTTAATGCTATTGCAGACACAAACCCACCATTGAAAGGCGTAATCAACACAGTTCGTTGGAATGAGCCGTCGCCCGACGGTTCAGGCGGTAAAAAATTAAGCCCACAAGTGTTAACCCAACTTATCAATTATCTGGATGTGGTGGATTTGAGCAACCGCAACGCGTCGGTGGATGTGCTGGGCGACGCTTACGAATACCTGATCAAGCGCTTTGCCGATGAAAACAAAGGCGGCACAACTGCCGGACAATTTTATACCCCGCAGGAAGTGGTGGATATTATCGTGCGTTATCTAAAACCCAAAGAAGGCGATCAAATTTACGACCCCACCTGCGGTTCGGGCGGCTTTCTCATTAACTCGGCCAAATATGTGCAGGAACACTATTACGAAAAGAAAAAGGTGCGTCTGCTTGGACAGGAAGACGTTTGGAACACCTGGGCGATTGCAAACATCAATATGATTCTGCACGGATTGGATGCTACTATTATAAAAGAAGATACCCTGCTGCGCCCGCAATTTCTGGATGAAAACCATGAAGTGCAGAAATTCGACCTGGTGATGGCTAATTTCCCTTTTTCCGCCGAAAACTGGTGGAAGAACGGCGAACCAAAACGGGACAAAAAGGGCAAACCAGTTCTTAAAAAAGACGGCTCGCCGCAGTTGCAGTATCCTTCCAAGGATGAGTTCAGCGATCCTTATAATCGTTTTAAATATGGTGTCCCGCCTTTTTCCAACGGCGACTTCGCTTTTATCCAGCATATTGTCGCTTCCATAAATGAAACCGGCAGAGCCGGCGTGGTTTGTCCGCAGGGCGTTTTGTTCCGCGGGCAGCCCGAAAAGACCGAAGAAGAAGACGGGCAGAACCGAAAAGCCGACGATGAATTTTTGATCCGCCGTGGATTACTGGGTTTGATGGAACGCAGCGGGCAAATTGAAAACATTGGCGAGATAATCGATGCAGTTATCGTGCTGCCGCCCAACCTGTTTTACGGCACCACCATTCCCGGCGCGATTCTGTTTTTCAATAAAAACAAACCGGCAGAACACAAAGGCAAAGTGCTCATGGTTTACGCGGCTAAAGAAGGCTGGTATAAGGAAGAGAGCAATTTAAACCGACTGATGCCCCACGACATTTTACGTGTTTCCACCATGCTGGAAGCCTGGGGGGATATTGACGTGGCAAAACAATTTATTGCCAGCCAGAAAACCCGCCTGTTCCGTATCATTCAGGAAAACCTGGATTTTAAACTGGATGAGATTGAAAATGAATTTGCCGAAGATATTGAGTTTTACCAAAAGCGCATTGCGGAACTGGAAAGCAACGGCAAAAACGGCAAAGGACAGCAAAAATCTCTGAAGGCGGCTAAAGACAAACTAACAACATTGAAGGAAAAGAAACAAAGCCAGATAGACGACGCCAACGCCGCGGCCGACAAAGAACGCCAGGCCATTGACGACGTGGAAAAAGAACTGCTGGAAATGTTTGCCGAGCCGGAACTGCGCAAACGCTATTTTGCCATTGTGGATATGGAAGAACTGGAAGAAAACGAATTCAATCTCAACATTCCTCGCTATGTGGATACTTTTGAACCGGAAGAAGAGATTGATTTGCAGGAAGCGATAGATGAATTAGTTAGTTCAATACAAGTTGAAAATGAACGTGAAGAGCATTTTAAAAAGTTAATAGAGATTTTGAGCCTAAATAATGAAAAGTCTGATTGATATTGTCCCCGATGACTGGGATACTGAAAAGATAAAATCGTTTTCTACAACCTACTCAGGTGGGACACCTTCTCGTGAAATAGATGAGTATTATTTAGGTGACATCCCCTGGGTCAAATCAAGTGAATTAAAAGAGAAATATATTTTA
>JBHHXN010000069.1:0-24607 GCA_046757025.1 bacterium | reverse complement strand
TCCAAAACACTTACGTGGATTGTGATCAAAACCTGCTGAGTTATTTGATTTTTGACAATACGGAGCTACCTGAAAGGAGGAAATCATGAAACACCTATCAAATTTATTCTGTGTGCTCGTATTGCTGGTATTTGCATGCGTACCGCCATCTGGACAGAAATCAAAATCCTATTCAATCTACCATGATGGTCAAAATTACTATCTACAATTGTTATGCACATCCGGAGAAGTTCATAAACTAAAGCTCGACCCGGGCGTTTCCACTGTCAATGTGGAAGATAGCGTCGCGGCCTGGCGGGGTGCGAATTCACTTGGAGCCGCCTTTTGTCAACATGGAGGTAGGTTCCGTTATCAGGGCGTTATCGTGATTCGCTAAATAGTGCCCGTACGGAAACTACCTATTTTTGTCCTTACCGAGAAATCGGGAATCAATAAGCTGCTGTTTTTATTGGATTCCTGCTTTCGCAGGAATGACCTGCAAGGAGTTTTCATTCAGACACTAAATAATCTTTGAGATTACCTAGGATAGCAAGACCATGGACGGTATTACACATTTCGTTTTTAGCGGAAATACAAACCCGCCAGAGCCAGAAATTGTCCTAAATGGGAGTCGGGTTGATGATGTGCCAGGTTGGGAAAATGAACTCGTAATTGCACCATAGTGCAATTGCACTCACAGTGCTGTGATTCTCAATTTCGGATCAAATGGTGAAGGAATCAAAATTGGCGGCATAAGTTATTGTCATTACATAAATCAACATTAAATGCAAAACCGCATCTCAATCAAATCATGCTGTTTATTCATCGAAAGTCTGCTCAACCCATCCACTGGATTAGCTGTGAATTCAACGGGCGACCTCGATACCACTATCTATAAAAACGCCCTGGCCGCTTTTGTCCTGATTCACGAAGGAAAACTGAAATACGCCGAAAAAATGTTTAACCGATTCCACACCTTTTATTACAGAAATAAAGAAAACTTTCAAGGCCTGCCACAAAAATGGAATGCTGAAACCGGCATGCCAGATATGACCTCGATTCATTGGGAAGGCGGAGCGGCATTTCTATTACTCGCATTAAATTATTATAAAAGCGTGGTTAAGAGCTTTGGTGAGTACGAGGAATTTGTTCAAGGGCTTGTTAGATGGTTAACTCAAAGAACTTATTCGTGCGATTTAATCGTAGCGGAAGCCGTTGCAGAAATGTATGCAGCGCTCTCTCCTTTTTCAAAGCAAAGCTCAATTCAACGAAGCCTCAGCAGATTACACCAGTGTTTTTTCTCAACAGGACAGATTTCATCAAAGGATTATGAGCACAATTTGACCCATATTGTGAGAGGATTACTCGTTTTTGGCGATACAAGAGGTTTCAATTATTTAAATAAATTCATCCGATATGAAACGGTGAATTTTCAGAAATCAAAAACAATTCAGGCTTATTGTGCCCAGGCAAATGATTCCTATCTCAATATAGAAGCCAGCGCGCAATTGCTGCTTGCCTGGCAACTCTGGCAGGGTGAATTACAAAGAAATTTAGTAGAACTGCACGCAACACTTGAAAAATTACTCATCCCCACACCAGATGGTACCAGAGCTTCTGGACTACCTTTCTTTTTGACAGGTGACGGAAATGAACAGGCTGGTATTAAGCCATCACTTGAGCCAACCTGTTATTGGTTGTTTTGTAAGTGGAAATTTAATCCATTTGCACCAGGAAAAACATCTGCTCTTTAAGAAATTGAATCATAACAGATGAGTATCGTTTTAAATTTTAAAAAATAACTCTGCGATCTCAGCGTCCTTTGCGGCTGATAAAATAATCAATCAGCCGTAATGTAGTCAGCCGCTGGCGTTTTGGGAGACACGCTAGCGGTTTTTTTATTTTGCGTCATCCTGCAGATTTCTGCAAATGCCCCAGCGGCAGTACCGTGGTTTCTTTCGGGCTGGAAAGCACCACATCCGTGCGAGTGTGCAACACCCCGGGCCACGACTGAATTTGCGACAGCAGCTTTTCCAGCGTGGCAGTGCTTTGGGTGTGCACTTTGAGCAGGTGTGATCCCTCCCCGGTGATAGCGTGACATTCCTGCACCTGGTCATTGGCCATGGCGCAATCGATGATTTTTGAATAGTACTTGGAAGATTCCGAGATCACAAAAATGAACGCAGTAACTTCCAGCGCGATTTTTCGGGGATCCAGCACGGTGTTGTAGCTGCGAATTACCCCGGCTTCTTCCAATTTACGCATGCGCTCGCTAATGGCCGGTACCGAGAGCTTGACCATTTCAGCCAATTCGTTGCGCTTTTTACGACCGTGCGCTTGTAAAGCCTCGAGAAGTTTTAAATCGATTTCATCCAACTTAGGCGTTTGCATCAGATGAGCTCCTTGGGAATTTCACTGCCGTTCTTTTTATTTTTAGTACTTGCGCTCTTCAAAATACCGGGCAAATCAATGCCCGTGGTGTTTTTCAACTGTTCTAATATGGTTACTGCCGAACCAGTTAAGTTCTTAATGTGAGTGGGCAAGCCGTTACCATCACCTGAGTCCAGCACCGTCAGCTTTTCAATGTGGAGATTGTCCGCCACCACTTTGGTGACTTTGTCCAGCAGTTCTGGCAGCATTTGAATGAGGAACAAATCCCGGGTGTGACCATCTTGCCACTGGGTCTGCATGAGTTTTATGGCTTCAGCCGTGGCTTTTCCGTCCTCCAGAATTTTGGCGGCTTCGCCCCGGGCTTTCAATTCTTCAGCTTGTTTTTCAGCCTCGGCCGGAACCACGATTTCCGCCTGGTACTTTTTGCGATTGAGCTCGACGCGATTGGTTTCCAGTTTTTGCTGTTCGTCAATTCGCGTCAGCTCGCCAGCGATTTTAGCTCGTTCGTCCGCCTGATTGCTTTCCGCAGCCAGTTTTGCTCGGTGTACTTTCAGCTTATTTTCGGCTTCCGAAATCTCCATTTCCGCTGCGGCTTCGGCCACGCTGCCTTTGCGTTTTTCCTCGGCGGTGACCATGCGGGCTTCGGCCTCGGCGGTAGCTTCGGCAATGCGGGCGTTCTTCACCACTTCGGCATTTTTCTTGCGGCCGATGGCTTCCAGGTAGCCTTGATCATCCGATATGTTCTGAATCTTCACAAAGTCCAATACCAGGCCGAGTTTTAGCAGATCTTTGCTGGCTTGCTCGGTCACCTGGTCTGCCAACGCTAAACGCTGGCTGTTTGCCTCTTCCGGCGACACGGTCGCCAGCACTCCGCGCAAGCTGCCTTCGATGGTCTCTTTGGCTACCTGTGCAATCTCGTTGAGATTTTTCCCCAGAAACCGCTCGATGGCATTGGACAACCCTTCTTTTTCGGTGCCGGCTATTTTGACATTTGCACGGCCATCCACATTGATGGGAATGATGCCTTTTGCCAGGGCCTTTTTGATACTAATTTCAATGGGCATGATGGTGAGCTCCAGGCGTTTCACCGACTCAATGATCGGTATTTTGAATCCCCTACCCCCCTTTAAGACTCGATAACCGAGTATGGTACCGTCCGGCAATTTACGCCTTCTGCCTGAAATGATCAACACTTCGTTGGGCTGGCAAATCACCAGATTGGCTTTGATAAACACGATCATAAGCATGACCATGACGATTCCACCGGCAATGCTTATGCCAATTATCTGAGACATGACGACCTCCTGATCATAAATTGAAACTATTATTTTCTATTATTCCCTTTATAAATTCAGTTTAATTTTGCAAATCGCCATTCCGAATCATGATATCCCAAATCCGCTGTCAAATATCCGCCATCCAGCTCAAACATCGTAGTACAGGGCAAATTCGCTGGGATGCGGTCTCAATCGAATATAGTCTATTTCCCGTTCCCGCTTGTAATCCAGCCACACCCGGATCAGGTCTTTGGTAAACACCCCGCCGCGCAGCAAAAACGCATGATCGTCTTCCAGCGCCTGAATGGCTTTTTCCAGCGAGCCCGGGGTGCTGGCGATTGCCGGGCCGCCGTTTTTTGCCAGCTCGTAAATGTCTTTATCGATAGGTGGCGGCGGTTGCATACGATTTTCGATGCCATCCAGGCCGGCCATCAAAATAGCGGCAAAAGCGATGTAGGGATTGCACGAAGGATCGGGCGTGCGGAACTCGATACGCTTGGCTTTTTCACTGCCGGAATACATGGGGATGCGCACACAAGCGCTGCGATTACTCTGCGAGTAAATCAGATTGATCGGCGCTTCATAGCCTGGAACCAATCGCCGGTACGAATTGGTAGTCGGGGCACAAAAAGCACAGAGAGTGGGGGCATGGTGCAGCAAGCCGCCGATGAAGTATTCGGCAAAGTCGCTGAGTTCGGCATATTTGCCGGTCTCATAAAATAGATTGCGGCCATTTTTCCACAAACTGATGTGCACATGCATCCCGGAGCCGTTATCCTGAAACAGCGGCTTCGGCATGAAGGTCACGGTTTTGTGATAACGCTGAGCGACATTTTTGATCACGTATTTGTATTTCATGGCCTGGTCGCCGATGTGCACCATGGTGTTGTATTTGATGTCGATTTCCGACTGCCCACCCGAGGCCACTTCGTGATGGTGGGCTTCGGCCTCCACACCCACCGAACGCAACACACTAACCATTTTTGATCGCAGATTCTGATAGCTGTCCATGGGCGGCACCGGAAAATACCCTTCTTTGTTGCGCGGTTTGTGCCCGAGATTGGGCTTCTCGACGCGCCCCGTGTTCCAGGAACCTTCACTGGAATCCAGAAAATAGTACCCCTCGTTGGTGGTCTGATTGTAGCGCACATCGTCAAAAATGAAAAATTCCAGCTCGGGCCCGAAGTAGGCAAGGTCGGCAATGCCTTCTGAGATCAGAAATCGTTCTGCCCGTTGCGCCACGGCCCGGGCGTCGCGCGAATAGATTTTATGGGTCTGTGGATCTTTGATGTTGCAGAGAAAGGACAGCGTGGAGTCATCCATAAACGGGTCCACAAACATGGTGGAGCGGTCCGGCACGATGAGCATATCGCTTTCATGAATGCGCTGAAAACCTCGAATAGAGGACCCGTCGAACCCCACGCCTTCAATAAACATTTTCTCATCGAACACTTCGATGGGCAGGGTGATGTGCTGCAGTACACCCGGCAAATCTACAAATTTTAAATCTACGAATCGGATTTCAGCTTCTTTGATGGTGCGATTGACTTCGCGAACCGTTACGTGTTGGCCGTTTTTCAAGTCCATATTAAGACACTCATTTATTGAAAAAAACTTCTGTTGATTATATTTTAAAACAAGACAATTCAATTCCTGATTGGCGCACCCTTGCTTCCTGCTGCATTTCCTTTCAACCAATGGCCTGCCCGCCACGCTCGCCTGTACGAATTCGAATGCACTCCTGCAAGTCCAACACGAAAATTTTGCCGTCCCCAACCTGGTTAGTGCGCGCGCCTTTGATGATCGCCGCGATGGTGGGCTCCACAAAATCCTCGTTAACCGCAATCTCCAAACGCACTTTCTTGAGCAAGCTCACTTCGTGCTCTACCCCTCGAAAAGTTTCATGATATCCTTTTTCTTCGCCGCATCCCAGCGCATTGGAGACGGTTATTTTGTAGACCTGGGCATCAAATAGCGACTTTTTTACAGCCGGTAGTTGATGCGGTTGAATGGTTGCAATAATGAGTTTCATAAGGGGTTCTCTCAATCTTTAATTGATTTAAATTACATGGATTCAATCATTCTGTTAAAAAAATCTGAAATCCGCTGTACGATTCCATACCGTGTTCCCCGATGTCCAACCCCCGCAATTCATCCACTTCGGAAACGCGCAGGCCGACCAGGGCGTCGATGGTTTTGAAAATCAGCCACATGGAGGCGACGACGAAAATGATCACCGCGAAAATACCCAGCGACTGAATGCCTAATTGCAGAAATCCACCGCCATAAAAAAGACCGTCATGGGGTGCCCCGAGCGCTATCTGACCGAATAGTCCGACTGCCAAGGTGCCCCAGACGCCGTTCAAGCCATGCACCGGCACCGCGCCCACGGGATCATCGATCCGTAGGCGATCGAGCCAGCGTACACCTAAAATACAAAGCACACCGCCAATGCCGCCGATGTAAATGGCGCTGCCGGGCGTAACCACCGAACAGGGCGCAGTGATGGCCACCAAACCGGCCAAAGCGCCATTCAAAGTCAACGCTAAGTCCGGTTTGCCGAATTTTCCCCAGGCCGTGAACATGGCGGCAATGGCGCCCGCGGCCGCAGCCAGACTGGTATTGATCGCGATGCGCGCTACCTGTCCCGGATCCCCAAAGCCAAGGGTTGAGCCGGGATTAAAACCGAACCAGCCAAACCACAAAATAAAGACTCCCAGCGAAACCAGCGGCATGTTGTGACCCGCAATAAAATTGGGCGAGCCATCCGAATTGAATTTACCCGTGCGCGGCTTGAGAATGATGGTACCCACCAAAGCCGCAAAACCGCCAAGCGTATGCACCACAGTTGAACCAGCAAAATCATGAAAATTGAGATTTGCCAGCCAGCCGCCTCCCCAAATCCAGTGACCGACAATGGGATAAACCAGCGCTGAAATAACGAAGGAATACATGAGGTAGGCCACGAATTTCATGCGTTCCGCCATGCCCCCTGCTACGATGGTAGCGGCCGCGCCACAAAACGCCGCCTGAAACATCCAGAATGCGTACAGAGGTAAATCGTTGGGGGCCTGTACGCCAGTTAAAAACCAGCCCTCGGTACCAAAAAAAGGTTCGGTTCCGCCAAACATCAGGGCGTAGCCAAAGAGAAAAAATCCCAACGAGGCCATACAGAAATCCAGCATATTTTTCATCAGAATATTACCCGCGTTTTTCGCGCGAATCAAACCGGCTTCCACCATGCCAAATCCGGCTTGCATAAAAAACACCAAAAATGCCGCCAGCAGCACCCACAAGGTATCTATCGCTATGGATGGATTGGAAGAGGACGGTGACGCCCAAACATATTCACAAGTCAAGACCAGCCACAAAAAACAGAATCCAGTAACTCTTTGCATTTCAGCCTCTATTGTTAAAAAGGATTAACCCCAATTATTGAAAACGATTACATTTCGATGAGACATTCATTTTTTAGTCAATATTATATCACCAAACAGATTCATCTGCATAAAATTATTTCTGATAAAATATTAAATTATTTATTAATTATCAAGTGATTTATTAAATTATTAATGTATTCTTATTATATTACTTTGATTTTTAATTTAGCACTTAATTTTTCACAGCTCCAAAACCCATTGATTTATGCCAGCACCATTTTAATCAACATTATTGGAACAATTCCAAATCCTCATTTGTTTGAATTTAATAATTGACATTTATATTAATAATTTTTACTATCACCATTTATTAGTAACCATTAAATTATAAGGTAAGGAGGTTATATGCGAACCAGGAGTATCCTTTTAACGTTTCTTGTCGTTTTGGCCATCTCGAGTTTGGCCGTGGGCGCAGACAAATATGTTTTTGATATCCCCCACTCCTCCATTGGATTTTCAGCCAGGCATTTAGTGATAAGCAATACCAAAGGCGAGTTTAACGATTTTACCGGTACCATCTTGTTTGACGAAAAAGACATCACCAAATCTTCGGTGGAAGTGATCATAAAGGCCGGCAGCATCGATACCGATAACGAAAAACGCGACAACCATTTGAAAAGCGCGGATTTTCTGGAAGTCGAAAAATATCCTGAAATCACATTCATGAGCACGCGCGTGAAAAAAACCGACAACGGTTACGAATTGGTGGGCAACCTCACCATTCACGGCGTAACCAAAGAAGTCAGCATGCCCTTCACGCTCACCGGACCCATCGAAGCATTTGGCAGCTCACGCATCGGAATAGAAGCCAGTTTAACCATAAACCGGCAGGACTTTGGCGTCAAATTCAACAAAGTGCTTGAAGGCGGAGGATTATTGGTAAGCAACGAAGTGAAAATCTCACTCGAAGTGGAAGCCGTGAAAGCGAAAGACGGTACCAACTAAGAAATTTCGTACATTATTTAATTCAAAAAAAGGCGGAGAATGGTTCTTCGCCTTTTTTATTTATGAACTTTTGTTAAAATAACTTGCTTTTTACCACGATTAATGATAAGTTGCTTGCAATCATGGATCGTGATAAATTACAACCGAACTACTACCAGTCTATAGCATTCCCGTCTAAAGAAGTCCGAATTTCCAATCGTTCTACCACTTCCCTTTAATCACGCAGAGACGGTCATTTTTTAATTTCGTTAACTTGATTTTCAATTTAATTCACTTTCTATTCATCATTCATTTACCCAAAATAAAGGAGGAGTACGATGAAAAAACCGACTCTATTCCCGATTTTAGTAGCTGTATTGGTTGGTCTCCTGGCACTACCGGTTTTTGCCCAGGATGAAAAACCTACAGGGCAGCTATATTCTATTCACGAAGATATTGTGAAACCTTCGATGGTGGCACAATATGAGTCTGCGGTAAAAGATTACGTGGCTGAATTTGTCAAACACAAAATCGCATTCCCTTACATGCAATCTTCCAGTACGAATGATTTTCACTACTTTTATCTAGTGCCGTTAGAAAATTTTGCTGACTTGGATAAAATCAAAAAAGCGGGTGAGGAGTTTGATAAGAAATTAGGCGAGGAGAAAAGGCAGGAATTTGACAAGCGTTTTGCAGGCACTTACGAATATCATCAGGACCTCATAGCCAGAATGAGTGGCGAATATTCCTACCAGCCAGAAGCGCCCAGACTCAAACCCGAAGAGGCCACTTTCCTTCACTGGACCTATCTCTACATTAAAGCCGGTAAAGAGAAAGAAGCCAACGAAATAGCCAGGCAGTATAAAGCGCTTTATGCCAGCAAAAAGATTGCGGACGGATACAATCTATACATCGGTGAGATGGGCACGGAAATGCCCCTGTTTGTGGTGGTATCATGGGCCAAAAGCGCTTCCGACTTTTTCACCCAGCAAGAAAAAATAAAGGAAATGCTGGGAGAGGAAGGTCAAGCGCTGGCTGCCAAAGCCATGGCGGTTACTCGTAAATTCGTGCAAAAAACCGGCAGGAGTCGTCCTGACATTTCCTACATGCCCGAGGAAGAAATCACTGCCAAATAAGTGAAACCGGTTTTTCAAAAATAGCTGAAAAATGTAAACGATTGTACACACATCCTCTCGTTTACCTAGCGCGGCGGAGCCGCAAATGTTTAAATGACTTGCTTTGTTGTGGTCCAAACCATGGTGCTATTATCAGCCGTCATTAAGCCTCGCTGTCATTGACAGAGGTGAATTATTGCTGCTGTCTAAAATGACGCCAAAGGCAAATGACCTGATGACTTTATGACGGGTCGTGTCATTCACTTCGCGTCATTTAGCCATTTTCTTGTAAAAAAATGCAAAAGTTCAGAAGTAATACTATAAAGAGCATTAAAATTTGAATGACTCTTAATCATTCTCACAGTTTAATTTCACAGTGCTGAGAACACTTCGACGGCCACCCATTTGCGGTGGCCTTTTTTTATGGGGCGGTAAGGATTCTATGCCTTTTCGCAGACACTGCAGCGAAAAAACGGTTGATATGGTAAAAAGAAAAGGAAATTTAAAACATGGCGACTGCAGAATGCGGATTTCGGAATGAACGTGCAAATAGCCAACCTACACATTCCACAATCTGAAATACTCATATTTATTTGCAATATTCCAATAAATCCAGAATGAGTTCGAATCAGATCAGGCGCTCCGGTTGGATTTGGTGCTTGGATAGCAGTCGATGAAAGTTTTGGCGGGACATTTGGCTCATTCTTGCGGCCGCACTGACATTCCCACAATTTTTGGTGAGCTGCTCGGTTACAAACTGCTTCTCGAACTGATTCAAAAGGTGTTCACGGGATTCTTTAAATACCGAGCTGATTATGGGAAGGAGAGTCGCTTCCGGAGCCGGTGGTGTAAACATTTCACTGAATATTTCAGGAAGGATTACCTTGCCCTGGGTCAACATCACCGCACGTTCGATGAGGTTTTCCAGTTCGCGAACATTGCCATGATAGGAATAAGCTTGCAAAAGCGACAGGGCCTGTTTTGAAAAACCGTTTATGGCTTTATTAAATTGATGGTTATATTTTGTCAGAAAATAGTAGGCGAGCAAAACGATGTCTTCCTTGCGTTCTCTCAAAGGCGGCAAATGAATGGTTGCTACGTTCAAACGATAAAATAAGTCTTCGCGAAAACGGCCGTTTATGGTACTCTCAGCGATGTTTTGATTGGTGGCAGCGACAAAGCGCGCCTGGACTTCGATTTGATCGTGTCCTCCTAATCTCTCAAACTGACGTTCCTGTAGCACGCGTAACAATTTTTGTTGCAGTGCGGTTGACAGATCGCCAATTTCATCCAGAAAAATCGTTCCACATCCAGCCACTTCAAATTTACCTAATTTTCTCTGAGCCGCGCCTGTAAAAGCGCCTTTCTCATGGCCAAAAAGTTCGGATTCCAGCAGATTCTCCGGTAAGGTTGTACAATTAACCGCCATATAGGGCTCTTCCGCATGAGGGCCGTTTTTATGAATGGCACGAGCGACCAATTCCTTGCCGGTGCCGCTTTCACCGGTGATCAAAACAGAAGTGTGGTTCGGTGTCACTGAAATCGAACCAATTAGTTTGTAGACATTCTGCATCACATCGCTGACTCCGATGAGCTCGTGACGATCCATGGTCTCTGCGTCGAAGTGTATTGGTTTTGCTGAAGATTTTTTTGAGCTGGACAGGGCCTGAGCAATCGATTGACGCACTTTTTTCACGGATAACGGTTTGGTGAGATAATCGAATGCCCCCAATTTCATGGCATTGATGGCCGTTTTCATATTTCCTTTGCCGGTAATCATAATCACCGGAATAAAGCGGTTTTTCTTTTTAAACTGTTTGAGAGCTTCCAGTCCGTCCAGGTTAGGCATGGAGACATCCATGAAGATCACTTCTGGTTTTTCAAGGTCGAATTGTTCCAATGCTTGTTGCCCATCCCGGGCTTCAACCGGTAAATAACCTTCTTTCTTAACCACCTCACGGAAAGCAAATAGGATTTCATCGTCATCATCTACAAACATCACTTTTTTGAGACCCATGTTGTCATCTCCTGCAATTTAGCAAAGGTAAATATAATTTAATTGTGGTTCCCTGTCCTAGCAAACTGTTTATGGTAATCATTCCGCCGTGCTCATTTATAGTTTGTTTCACGATGGCAAGCCCCAGTCCGGTGCCTCTGGATTTCGTGGTATAAAAAGGATCAAATATGTGCCGGAAATGCTCGGGATTGATGCCCTCACCATTGTCTTTTATTTCAATTAAAACACATTCGGTACCCTCAGCCAATTCCAGGAAGGGTTGGTCAAAATTGCCATCCTCACTTCTTGGAATTTTGCACGAACCCGAATAAGAACGATCGCTAAGGGCCTGGTGAAGGGTGTGTCTTTTAGTCGCCACTGAAATCATTCTGTTGCCGCCCGCTGGTTTTTTCTTTTCTAAAGCATGCATGGCGTTTAAAAGGAGATTTACCAGCGCTTCTTTGATGCGGTGGGCATCGAGTAACATAGTAGGAATGTTTGAATCAAAAGCCGGTTGAATAGTGATTCTTTCTTTTTTTAATTGCGTCTTCACAAACTGAAGGCTCTCGGTTACCACTTCATTGAGGTCCTCACATTGAAAATCAGGAGGCATTGGCCTTGAAAAATTGAGAAGCCGGGTGACAACATCGACCATGTGGTTAATGGACTTAAGCGCCACGCTTAGTGACTTTTTTTCCGATGGATTTAAATTTCTGGATTCGATTTGAAGCTCGAGAATCATTTTGATGGAAGTCAGCGCATTCCGAAACTCATGAGAAATCATCGCGGACATCTGACCCACAGTCATCTCCGCATCCGCTTGATCACGAATTCGTTCAAAAGGCGTCTTTGAGGCTGAGTTCAGGCCATCCCCGATTTTTTCTGCCTTTTCAATCAACGATTTCAACGCTTGATTAGGGGGCTGAAAGGCATGCATCTGCCATCTATTTTGTACTTGGTCACTGCGTATCGACATGTTCACCTCCCTTTGATTTGCCCAGTAATTTATGGAACTAAGCGTTCCACATAAAATCCAGTGGCCGCATGATTAGAATTTGCATGCAATAAACAAAAACATTGCGTTGTTTCACTTCAATCTTCAGCGAAATGCCAGCTATATGAACTTTAATAGGATTAATATTTTGTCAGGGATGGGAACAAGAAAAGAACTTGAATTCGTTGCATCTCCACTCGGACTGGCTCAATCCCACCGTTTACACAACCTCATACCGGAAGCAAATGATTGCTCCATCCTCATTCTTCTGCTACAATTATTATTAATTCAAAGAGCGTGCCAACAAAATAATTGACTAAATGGTAACAACATTAATTTTTATTAATTAATAACTTAAAAATAATTCATTTCAACTTGGCATACGGAAATAATTGGTAAAACTGTTCAAATTCCGGCCTGAAAATCAAGGCGGCCTTCATGCTATTCAGACATAAGACTCTTATTATCAATTATTTCAAGACTGTCTTAATTCGGACCCCAACGCTTCTTCAGATTTATTATGCACCAACGTATGAAGTTGATTTTGCGACCATTAAAACACCCTAACGATGGATTTTTCTCATGAGGACATTTTTACATTGTAATCATCATTTTGTCAATTATTTTCAGCGAATACAGAAACGACTCAATTCTTTTTTATTAACGCAGAATTCTCCAATTAATCGTCTTTATTGACGATTTCAGAAAGGGGATCCGTGTTGGTAGAATATAATCGGACTATTGTACATTCTGATGTTTTAATTTGGAATTATAAAAATAAATAAAATAAAAAATCGTTTATTTGCACCAAAGCAGGTATGACATTTGCCACTGTTAAAATTAGCGCAAACAGCAGTACCACCTGTTGACATTGTCTTACTCTTTAGTGCCTAAATACACCCATGCGCGGAACCTGTTTATATAGGTTTATAATAAAGCTGAATATCGGCTCTAGTGCGTGTATCTGAAACGATGGCATAAACATAGTCTTTCATTTAATCAATTTTATTAGCAAGGTATCAATCAGGCAGGTAAAATGCGGCTCCTCATACAGAACTGAATCAACAACTTGGTCGCGTCTCCTTGACATTAACTACCCAGGACAATCCTCATGAGCAAACCTAAAATTCTTGTTGTTGATGATGACGAGCGGATTCTATTCGCTTTCAACGAATTATTGGAAAAAGAAGGATATGAAAGTATCGAAGCCAGAGACGGCGCCGAGGCCCTGAAGAAATTCGAGACCGAGCAACCGCAGGTTGTGCTTCTAGATCTGGCTATTCCAATTATCGATGGATTTGAAGCTTTAAAGGAAATTAAGAAAAAAAATGAAATGATTCCTATCATCGTCATCACCGGTCAGGGGACGCAACATTCAGCAGAGGAAGTCCTAAAACAAGGTGCTTTTGAATATCTCACCAAACCCGTCTCCATCAAAAAAATCCGCAAAGTCATCCGCAAAGCTCTTTCCCGAAAATAGTATTCTATTTTGTCAAGTAAACCTTTACAGGTTGTCAATCCCACAGTAACAATTCTACATTTACTCTTCGCCATCAACCTTCCTTATTAATAAGCAATTTCTTCATTTTCAAGCACGATTTTCTTCTGGTACACCGTTTGCCTTCCTGGGAAATCAAATCATCGCTTAAAATCTCGATTGAATTCTAATTGATTGCAAGAACAGGATCAAGGACCCTTTTAATAGCCGAAAAATAGGAGGCTTGAAATTGAGCTGGTTACCTGAATCCCAAAATCTCAAGAAAAAGACACTTGTAAAGCAACCGTTGCCGCTGGCAGAAAATAAGAAATCCAAATATAAAAATGCCGCTGTATTACTGTCGCAACTGTTAAAATCTCCGGCATCCAAATCGCTGCACCATCTCATCGACGCACCGGTGGCCTGTCAGTATAAAATTATTCCTTTGGGTGAAGATAGAGATCGGTTACAAATAGCCACCATGGAACCTGATGATTTAGCCACCCTTGATGAACTCAAATGGCTTCTAAAAAAGGAGATCGAACCATTAAAGGCCAACGCCGAACAGATTGAAGAGGCATTGCGGCATATCTACGGTTTAGGAGCCGAAACCGTCCATCGAATGCTGAATGAAACCGATGCCAGCCATTACATTGATCTGACTGCCGATTATGCAACCGACCTTGAACAGCAATCCGAAGAAGCCAGCATCGTGGCTTTTGTGAACGAATTGCTCATCGAATCCTTTCAGGAGCGGGCCACAGACATCCATATCGAACCTTATGAATCGCGTTTACGCATCCGTTATCGGGTTGATGGGGTGCTCTACGAGGTTTCTGTACCGGAATCCCTACAACATCTGCATCCTGCCATTGTTTCCCGCATCAAAATTATGGCCAATTTAAACATTGCGGAACAGCGGCTTCCTCAGGATGGACGCATAAAAGTGCGCACAGGCCAGCAGGAATTGGATCTGCGGATTTCAATTTTACCCACACCTTTTGGGGAGTCGGTAAATATCCGAATTTTAAACAGCAATCACGTAGCCCTAAATCTCGAAAGCCTGGGTTTGATGCGGCGGGATTTAATTTTGATCGAACAGTTATTGGAAAAACCACACGGAATCATCCTGGTGACCGGGCCGACTGGTAGCGGCAAAACTACCACCCTGTATTCTTGTTTAAACAAAATCAATGATAGTGCGCGAAAAATCATCACGGTGGAGGATCCCATCGAGTATCAATTGACCGGCATTTCGCAGGTGCAGGTGAACCCTAAAATTGGCCTCACGTTTGCGCAGGGCCTGCGGTCCATGCTGCGCCACGATCCCGATGTCATGCTCGTGGGCGAAATTCGCGACAATGAAACTGCCGAGGTGACTATTCAGGTGGCCATGACCGGCCATCTGGTATTCAGCACTCTTCACACCAACGATGCGGCCAGTGCCGTGGCCCGACTCATCAACATGGGAATCGAGCCTTATTTAATTGCCGCTTCAGTTGAATGTATCGTGGCGCAAAGATTAGTTCGCGTAATTTGTACGGACTGCAAAAAAAGCGAAAATGTCCGCAATGGTCGGCAAACGTTATTTCGAAAACTCGGGGGCGGAAATCATACATTATATCGAGGGAGGGGATGTGAAATGTGCAAACAGAGCGGCTATTTTGGGCGTACCGCCATCTACGAATTTATGAAAATCGACGATGAAATTCGAGAACAAATCGTGATGAAAACGCCAGCCAATCAGCTACGTAAATTAGCCATCGAAAAAGGCATGGTAAGTCTGCGCAACGACGGCATCGAAAAGATTAGTCGTGGGATTACCACGTTAGATGAAGTTTTGCGTGTTACACAGGAGGTTGAGAAATAATCCATGCCAATGTTTGAATATTTAGCCAGATCGACCCCTGAAAAAATGGTTCAGGGTGCCATGCAAGCAGAAAGCGCCAATTTGCTGGCTGCGCAGCTCGCTGAAAAAGGGCTGTTCCCGGTGGAGATTGTACCGCTCAAAAGCCAGAGAGAGCACAAATCCGGTTTCCTTCTGAATCTCATTTCACGAAAAAATAAATCAGAGGTAATACTTTTTACCAGACAATTGGCGAACATGCTGGAAGCGGGGATGACGGTGCATTCCGCTTTATTCCTGTTGCAAAAGCAAGCTTCGAAAGGATCGTTTGCGAGGGTTTTACCCGATCTTTTAGAACGCCTGCAGGACGGCAGCCGTTTTTCTGAAGCATGCGCTGCCTGGACTGGTATGTTTTCAAAATTTTACGTGAACATGATCAAAGCCGGGGAAGCCGGCGGGATGTTGGAATTGGTTCTCGAACATCTGGCCAATTACCTGGAAAAGGAAGACTCCGTACAAAAGCAGATTCGCGCCGCTCTGGCTTATCCTCTGTTGATGCTGAGTATGGGGATTCTGACTGTCACCATTCTGCTGACATTTGTGGTACCGCAAATCGTGACCATGTTTCATGAAATCGGCCAGACACTACCGCTGCCCACCAAAATATTGTTGTCGGTTTCAAACAGTGTTTCAAATCAATGGCCGTTGATGTTACTGGCAGGTTTGATTCTGGCCACCATGATTAAAATTAAATACACACAGAACGAATTCAAACTTAGGTTGGACAAACTAAAGCTGCGTTTGCCGTTTTTTGGCTCCCTGATAATCCAGGCAGAGATTACGCAATTTGCTCGTACCATGAGCGCACTGCTCGCTCATGGAGTACCCATTCATCAGGCATTTGAGGTCGTGGTGGCAGCTTGCAAAAATTTAATTCTGCAACAGGAATTCAGTAAAACGGCAGAAGCAATCCGAAGTGGCGGGCGTATGGGAGACAATCTAGCAGCCGGCGATCATTTACCCGCTCTCCTGGGGCAAATGATATCTATCGCAGAAGACACGAATCAACTGGAAAAGGTGCTGAACCGAATAGCTAAATCCAATGAGCAAGAGGTGGAACGCCGGGTATCCTTATTCACGCGGCTCCTTGAGCCCGCCATGATTATTTTGATAGGTGCCGTCATTGGCTTTATCGTCTTTGCCATGATGATGCCCATTTTTCAAATTGACTTCGTGGTGCAATAATGATCTTTAAAATATTTCCATTTGTAATCACTTTTTTAATCGGTATAGCCGTTGGCAGTTTTGCCGGGCTGTGTTCATTTCGAATACCGCGCGGTGAGTCCGTGGTGCTGGGTCGCTCCTATTGCGACCATTGTGGCACTCATTTGAGCTGGCTGCAAAAATTACCCTTGTTCGGATACTTATTATTGCACGGTAAAAGTCGCTGCTGTCACAAAACTATTTCAGTAAAATATCCCATCCTGGAAACCATCACCGGCCTGGTATTCATACTCCTTTTTAGCCAGTTCTCCGATGTTAAAATCCTTTTGTCGAATTGGCTATTCGCAGGGCTGCTGGTTGTCGGGGTGTATATGGATTTAGAACATAAAATCATTCCAGATAAAATAACCCTCACTGGTATAGCAGCCGGAGTCGCACTGGCGGGAATTCTTTCATCGCTTAAACTGACCGACCCCATTTGGGGCCTGTTGCTTTGTGGTGGATTTCTCTATGCCAGTGGCCGGCTGGGTGAATTTATTTTTCGAAAGCCGGAGGTCATGGGCGGAGGCGACATCAAATTTGCGGCCATGATCGGAACCTTTCTGGGTTGGCAGCTCGGACTCACGACCATCATGGTGGCGGCCTTTTCTGGCGTAGTGTTTGGATGCGTTCGAATGGGGATCCGGCCGGAATCCCGGCACACTCGGGAAATTCGATTTGGACCTTTTCTGGGTGCAGGAGCCCTATTGGTGCTCATTTATGGAAACACCTTAAACGGTTCAGTTAATTTATTTTGATTTTATTCATATCAAATCAAAAGTGAAAATATGTTAGCAGCAACTTTAACGAAAATTTCAATTTTGGTCATCCTGATTGCGCTTTGCAGAATTAGCCTGGGGCAACCGCTCAACCAGGAGTTACTTGTGCCGGCATCCGAAATGACATTTTCTCGAAATGTGACTGCAGAAGGCGATCATGTTGTGATCTGGGGAATGGGACGAAATAAGTATGCCTGGATTGCTATTTCGTTAGCGGTCCTACCCTTTTCGAACTTTTCAGTCGAAGTGGAAGTGAGCGCGGACACCGCCGCCAATCGCTGGCCTAATATTGCCGTGGCATTTAACGATTCCAGCAATTTGCAGGTAGAAAAACGCGTATTGTCTGTAGACTGGCACTGGCTTACACTAGGGCAATTTACGCCTGATAAAAATGACTCTTCAATTTATTTTGTTTTCACAAACGACTTCTACAAACGCAAAAAAAAGCAGGATCTCAACTTGAGAATTCGAACGGTCCGGTTTAAAAAAATTGTTCAGGAATATTTCACGATTCCTGCTGCACAAATGCAATTCTCAAAAAATGTGAGTGTGGAAAATGATCACGTGGTGGTCTGGGGTCTGGGCAAAAAAAAGAATGCCTGGATCGCCTGTCCGATATCTTCTGTACCGTATTCGAGTTTTTTAATCGAAGCAGAAGTGAGCGCCGATACCGCAGCTAACCGCTGGCCGAATATCGGTTTGGCAGTGAACGGCCCTCGAAATCTTTTAGAAGAAAAACAGGTCACGTCGCTCAAATGGCAGGTGTTGTCTCTCGCACAGATGACACCGAACAAATCGGATACGTTGCTTTATTTCGTGTTCACCAATGATTATTCCAATCCAAAAAAGAATCAGGATTTGAATTTAAAAGTGCGGAAAGTCATTTTTCATGAAATCAAAAATGATTTTAAAACAGTGCGAGTGAGCTGGAATCCAAACACGGAGCCGGACCTGGCCGGCTATCGAATTCATTACGGTTTATCCAGTGGTAACTATACTCATCATATCGATGTCGGTTTGGTCACTGAAAAAGAAATCAGCTTATCTGTGCAAAGCACCTATTATATTGCCATAACCGCGTATGGACCGACTCTATTTGAAGAAAGCCCCCCATCCGACGAAGTGGAATTTAAATTTCCAAACTCAGCGCAACAAAGTCAAGCCCGGGAAAACGATGAATTCAACAAACAAGATGTCTCGGCGCAAGCGCTGACACTGCCGGCAAAATATTCGCTTTCACAAAACTATCCAAATCCTTTCAATCAAGGCAGTGTTATTCGATATGAGCTGCCATTTGAAGCCTTAACGAAATTAGAAATATTTAACTTACTGGGGCAAAAAGTGCGGTCCCTGATTAGCCGTGAACAACAGGCTGGAATTTATTATCAAAAGTGGGATGGCTTAAACGAGGCGGGACAGCCTGTGCCGTCGGGCATTTATCTCTACTGCTTAAAAACAAAAAATTTTGAGCAAACTAAAAGAATGATCGTGGTGCGGTAAGATCATGCAAACGAAAGGACCTGGGTCATGACAAAATTGCAAAATGAAGCCGGCCTCACACTTATCGAGGTCATGATGGTGGTTATCATACTGGGCATCCTGGTGGCACTGGTGGTGCCGCAATTTGCCGGGCGCACTGAACAGGCCAGGCGGGCAGCCGCACATGCCGACATCAATGCCAATCTGGCCATGGCTTTAGAGTTGTATTTTTTAGATAACGGTATCTACCCGACGACCGAGCAGGGGTTAGAGGCTCTACTTAGAAAGCCAGACACACCACCTCTACCGGTTTCCTGGCAAGGACCCTATCTGAAAAAAAATACCAATTTAAAAGATCCCTGGAAACAAGAGTACATTTACACCTGCCCGGGTGAAAACAATCCGGACAGTTATGATTTGGTTTCTTTCGGTCCGGACCTGCAAAAAGGCGGCGACGACGATGTCACAAATTGGGAGGCCCATGACGATGCTTCTGGACAATGACCGTGGTCTGACTCTCATCGAATTATGCCTGACGTTGCTCATTTTAGGTTTGTTGATTGCAGCCATGAGTCCGCGATTATCAAATTCCTACCAGGAAATGCAATTAAAAAACACAGCGGAAGGCATCGCCGAAGAATTACAAATGATTCATGAGCAAACCCTATTCACGGGACAGCAACGTCGTTTTAAAATTTGGTCTGACGGAACCGGCTTTACCATTGAACGGCAAACTAAAGTGATTTCTTCAACCAAACTGGCTGAGCCGGTTCATGAACAATGGCAAGTCATGAAAAAGCAAAGGCTGATCGATGGACTCGAACTGCGGCCGTTCGATGTCGTGCTTTTCTGGTCAGTTGATGGCATGTATCCACTGGATTCAATTAGCCTGGTGACTAAACAAGGTAGAAAATATGAAATACGATTCAAAAATGAACAAATTGATGTGCGCTCAACAGACGATCAAAACCTCTGAAAACGGCTTTGTGCTGTTTGAGGCGCTGCTGGCGCTGGCACTTCTGTCTTTCGGTATGATTGCCCTCATTCAGGTATGCCAGAAGTCGGTGCACGTTTTACAATTTCGTCAGCATTATTATCGACCCGCCCTTGAGATAGCCGAGAACTTGTTATCAAAAATAGAATTAAAGCCATCGGCAAGTTTAATGTCAGAAAACAAACTCATCAAATTCGACCAGAAAATTTTCAATTGCCAGGTACAGACATCGGAGTGGTCAGCCGTGCCCGGCTTAAACAAAGTCTCGGTGACCGTGGACTGGACTGATCGGGGTAAACACGGCTCACTCACACTTGCCACTTTGTTGTCTGCCGATCAAACCAATTCGGTCGCAAAAGAACGCTAAAGTAAACAAATGAGAAAAAACATCAAAAACTATTTCAGACTAACGGATTTGACGAATGACCACGGTTTCACCCTCATCGAAGTGCTGACTGCCATGTCTATTTTCGCCATCGTCGGGTTGGCCACGGTCGCAATCATGCAAAAGGCAGTTGCTGCCCGCTTCGCAGTCAGGCAGAAAAGTGAGGTTTTGATACAATCTTCAGCGGCATGGCTGCTGCTGAAATCAGATCTCAGGAGTATTCGAGCATTTCGTTTAAACTCATTCCGAGGCCATTCAGATTCTCTTCGATTTACGGCTTCTTATTGCAATGCAAACGGGCAGGTGCGGTACCGTTTCATCAGCTACTATTTTGAAACTGCACCGGACTATTCTGCGAAAAATCTCATGCGCACAAGCACTAATTTGGACGGTAAGCAAAAAACTAAACAACTGCTATCAAATGTAAAATCACTACGGTTCAGTTATTTGCAAAATCAAACCGCGATCTGGACTGACAGCTGGTCCGCATCGGATGAATTACCCTTGGCCGTGCGCATCGAAATGGCCACCGCCTTTGCTGGAGAGATCGAAGAAATCATTTACCCGATTCGAACGAGTGGAAAATTCAATTCAAATGAAACGGAAAATTAAATTACATTTAAACGAGAAAGGCAGCCTGTCCATCACGGCATTGTGGATGATGGCGCTGCTAAGCCTGATTTCAGCAGGCATGATGCGCCATGCTTTGCATGGCCTGCGGTGGGATAACGATAGGCTGCAAGCAGTAAAAGCTGCCTGGCTGGCCAGAGCGGGTATCCAGCATGCCATCGCGGTCCTGAAAGCAGATGCGATCAAAGATTCTCTGCAATCGTACGACGCCTTTGATGAGAACTGGGCGAATAGGCCAGAACTGTTCAAAAAAGTATCGTTTGTCGGCGGACATTTTGAAATCACCTATGAGACCGTTGAGCTTTCAGACGGCCCACATCAAGTGTACGGAATTTACGATGAGAATCGCAAAATCAATATCAACCGGGTATCGAAAGAGATACTCGCACGGCTGCCGGGCATGTCCGCAGACAAATTGGCCGCACTGCTCGATTGGCGGGATGAGGATGATGAGCCAGAACCCGGCGGCGCGGAAAGTGACTATTATCTGAACCACCGACGCCGTTACACTTGTAAAAATGCAGACATCGATTTTTTGCAAGAGCTGAAAATGGTGAAAGGATTTACGGACGAAGATATTCACCGACTCAGCGGACTCGTCACGGTTTACGGCGATGGCGGAGTCAATCTCAACACGACTTCAATAAAAATTTTACAAACATTAGGGTTAAAATCAGAACTGGCTAAAAAAATCTGCAAGTTACGCTGGGGGTCTGATTTCACACCATTCACGGAAGATGACGTGATTTTCAAAAAGGAAACGGACATTCTACAAAAATTGATGAAGCACCTGAAACTCACGCCAGCGGAACAGGTGCAAATTAACCGCCTGGTATCTGAACAGCTCATCGGTGTAACATCAACTCATTTCACTGTTTACTCACTCGGCAAAACTTCGAATGGCCAGGCCCAAAAATTGATTGCAGCCACAGTTAATCGCATTAGCGCAACAGAATTAGAAATAGTGGCATGGTCAGAATAATCGTTTAGAAAATTCATCGCTTTAGAAAAGTGAGCTATTGCAAATGGAAACGCTTACCAAGACTGTAACAACAACTTCAATGCTCGATATTCAATCTAACGACCGTTTCAACGGGTTCAGGGATTGGGTGTACGAATTATTGCCGCAATCGAGCACGTTTGTGGCGGTGGAATTCGATGTTAACTTGATCAAACTCATCGTGCTGGATGGACGCGGAAAAAAGGAGCATGTACATTTCTTGAAGGTCAAGTACGTTTCATCCGAGCAGGACGAAGAGATTGGAAAAGTGCTCTTCGAGATTCTCCAGGAATTACGGTTACGACCCGGAACTAAAGCCGCGATTTCGATTCCACGTCAGAACGTTCATGTGAAAATGTTGCGGTTACCAGGCCATGACAAGGATGAACTGCGTAAAATGGTCGGTTTTCAATTACAAAAAAATATTCCCATTTCACCGGCAGAAATTGTCTATGATTTCCGAGTCGTTGCGAAAGAAGAGGATGGTTACACCCAGGTCCTGGCAGTCATAGCTCGCAAAGCAGAGATCGATCGCTACAGCAATATTTGCCGGAAAGTCGGATTGACTATCGATGCCATTCGTTTGAATGTCGAAGCCATTTACCACTCTTTTGTCATCTCCTCGAAAGCATTTCCTGAGCATGAGGACAAATGTCTGGCTTTGGTGGATATCGATTTTTCAACCGTCAACGTGATCATAATCGATCAGGGTCAATTTCAGTATTGCAGAAGTTTCGGTAAAGGTGTGGCCGGTTTAATGAAAAGCCTGGAAGGCATGCACCACACGATAATATATGAAACCTGGATTAATGAATTAACAGTCGGATTACAGAGAACGCTTTCCATGTTCGAATCAAATTCTTCGCATGGGTGCGTGGAGCACGTGGTACTTACAGGCTGGCTTCCACGAATTAATGCTCTGGTAGAAAAGCTTACTGATAATTTGAATAAGCCGGTTAGCTGGTTCGACCTTATGATTCCTTGCGGCGCCTCAAATAATTCAGATAACATCGCCTCAATGCGTCACTGGTTTTCAATTTCAACCCTTTTTGGCATGGCCAAAGCCCGCCATAACCATTTGATGGATTTACGTTCGGAAGAGCAGCAGCAAAGTCAGCGGTGGCGCCATTTTATTCGTCAGACTTGTTACTCAGTCCTGTTGATATTTTACCTAGCCATATTAACTGTCATCGCAGTCAACATCGAATTAAACAATCGTCATTCAGAAATTCAGCAAATGCAGGAAAGCATCTCTGCGCTAAATCCTGAAGTCAATTTAATCAAGAAATGGCAAATCATTCAACAAGAGCTGCAACAGCAGTTGGGACCATCTACATTAACTGCGGCTCAAATTGCCCAGGTACTGGTAAAGCTGCCTGCGTCGGTGGAGCTCAGTTCTTTAACTTTTATGCGCGGTGAGAAAATATTGCTACGCGCAACAGCTAATGCACTCAAAGAAGTCTTTGAAATACCCCAGAGCTTATCACAGCAACCGACCATCAAACAAGTGACAATCACAACAGCCAATCGTCGAAAAATGCAAAACCAGAGGGTAGCGATCGAATTTGAGATGGAGATTACCTTAAAATGAAAAATCATCTAACTTGTTTGAACAAATATTTCACCTAACTCAACACATGGATTAATCATGAAAAGACAATTCGCTTCTCGAGAAAAAATATTAATGACCATCACAATTGCATTCGCTATGATTTTTTTATTAAGAGCCATCGTAATTTCTCCCCTACTCACAAAATGGCAGAACAGCACTCTCAGGTTAAATCAGGTGCAGAAGCAATATATCAGTACGCTAAAATTAGTGCAAAGGTCAGATATCATCCCTATTCAGACATTTGATGAAAATAACGGTCAGGACGAATTGGCCAACTTATTCAAAGACATTCAAACGGCTGCCGGCACCCAAGTGCTAATGGTTCGATTTCAACCCCGCATCTCCTCTTTGGAGTTAAAATCACACCGAAGCCTCAATGGCAGTGCAACCGACCTGAGAAAATTGCAGGTTAAAATCGAGTGTACTGGGCGATTTGCTGACCTGATGACCTTTTACGAAAGGCTTGAAAAAAAGGACCTCTTGACACGAATTCAACACATTTATTTAACGCCTGAAGGTCGAGATAGTGAAAATCTACTGTGTCAAATGGTGATCGTTCGAATAATCATTTAACAGATAAAAATCAAATGAATAATCGCTTACAAAAATTGATTTTAAATCCAGCAGTCATCCTTAATAATCGCTCGAATGGCAAGCATAACGGTCACATGGAAATAAACACAAACCAGCCTACTCAGAAAACTATTTTGAATCTATTTCGATTTTTTAAATATTCGAAGCCCGCCTGGTTAGACTATCAAATCTGGCGCAAAGAACCCCTGAAGGCGTTCAACCGTTTGCTTTTCATTTTTGCCTTGTTTGCGACAGTTGCCATGCCCTTTTTACTTATGCGAGAAACGTCGGTGTTTAGTACGGAGCTGCCAAATCCTGTGAAGATGTCAGACAATGAAAAGCGCTTCTCTCAAACAAGTCAAAACGAGTCCAACACCTTCGCGCAGCTCGATGTAAATCGCCGCTACTTCCGCACGAACGTGCGCGAAAGCGTCGCCACCGCGGTGGACCCCT
>JBHHXN010000068.1:0-24683 GCA_046757025.1 bacterium | reverse complement strand
TACTTTAAAAAACAAGCGTATTTTTCGAAGTATGGTATAAAACGCCGTTTTTTTGCTGCGCTTTCTGCTTTGCCCTGCAGTTGCTTCAGCGATCAGACCAATTTTACCCGCAGCTTCAAATACCGCAAGGCTGCTCGCCATCGGAGTATCAGAAGTTCTCCCCCAAATCCCAATTCTTATATTTGTAAGCCGGCCCACTTGTGAAGCCTATTCAAAAGCAGATGGTCCGCTCGATCAACCGGAAGCCATGGGTGGGGCCATGCTGGAGGGACTCGTGGCCCAGCATTTGCGCGCCTGGAATGCCTACCGCAACAAGAAATACGAAATTTACTTCTGGCGCTCACGCGGCGGGCTCGAGGTGGACTTCGTGTTGTACGGCGAAACCGGAATCTACGCCTTTGAAGTCAAAAACTCATTGCGGGTACGTGAGCAAGACCTGCGTCCTCTGCGGGCTTTTCAGGCCGATTATCCGCAGAGTCGCGCCGTGCTTCTGTATCGGGGCAAAGAGCGGCTATTGAAAAAGAACATTCTCTGCCTGCCCTGCGAAGCGTTTTTGAGGAACCTTTCGCCAGAAAGGGATCTCCATTCATTATTATAGGGGTAATCCATGCGTTGTAAAGTCCTGCCGTTTTTGGCAAGCTTTTACAGCTCATGGCGGTTGACGACGTGACTATGTAGACTGCAGCGACAAAGTCACTTCTCTTCTTGTTGAAAAACCGTGTTCAGTTCTGGCTCATCTGGTTTCCCACCTCAAAATCCCAATCCCCCAAACCCAAACACTCCAAACAAATGCCAATGGTCGAAATTCCAACAACACAAACCGGTGCCAAAAACCTGTTTGGGTTATTCGTATTGGTGCTTGCGATTTATTTCCCGAAGTCTCGGGACAAGTGGAATTTGGAGCCTGGAGTTTGGGGATTCCGCCCTTCGATGCGCGAAAATGACAAGAAATCGGCCCTGCGTTTTTGCTATTTTCTACCAGTCACAAAAGAAGAGAACCCAAATAATGGGAGGACAGCATGAACGCACACATGTTTTTTGCCGTCGGCAGCGTGCCGCAGCCCCATCTGGGGTGCGGCGCTCGGCTATGCACGACCGGAAAGGAGGTGATATTGGTAACGAAAGAATAATCTCATCAGCAATATTGACAGACCGAAAGATAATTTAACATTAACAATAAAAGAGGAGAACTATGATGAAAAACATAAAACACTATTTCACCCTGGCCTGCTGTGTGTTGTTCCTGCTGGCTGCTGCAACGACTGGTTTGCCTCAGGGAGGTGGCGTTTTCGGCACGATGAGCGGACCGCGTGTCGGCTTCTTCTTTCAATCCTCTACTGGTCAGTTCGCCCACACGACGACGACGAATCTGGTATCGGGCACGGCGTACGCGTTGTCGTTCGCGATCGGCCACCGAGACGGCGGCCAAAACGTTCCATTTGCGGGCTACCAAATCGATCTGTTGTCGGGCGGCACCGTGATCGCGAGCACATCGAGTGCGACATCGCCCGCAGCGCCGGGTACGTTTGGGGACGTCACACTAAATCACACGGCGACCGCGACCGACCCTGTCGGTCCTCTTGGTATTCGGATCGGCGTGTTGAATTCGGGCCACCTCGATTTCGACAACGTACGGTTCACTGCCGACAACGTGCCAATCGCCGTGACCAACCACGACTTTGAGTCGCCCGCACTTGGGGATGGCGGAATCAACACCGGCAGTATTCCTGGCTGGGTTGAGACCGGCAATGGGATTAACGGGACTTTCAATCCATCAGGCGACACCTGGTACCTCACGACACTCGACCATGACAACCGGCCCCCCGACTGCAGCAATGCCTCAATCGGCGACCAAACCGTGGGGCCGAGCGGCCAGGCCACCCTCTCTGGCGGGGATGTCACCGGCATCCCCGACCCGGACGGCGACCCGCTCACCATCACCGTCAGCCCTTCGACCCTGAGACCGGGCGTGCACACGGTCACGGTGACCGCGGACGACGGCAACGGCGGCACCTGCAGCAAAGACGTGACGGTAAGGGTGTTCCCGGCTCTGCCGCACGGGCTCATGCTGCTGGCCAATAAAGACATCCAGATCGATAGCCCGGCCCTTTCCGAAGGCGACCTGCACTCTTACGACGACATCCGCATCAAGAAAGACAATACCATCGACGGGGACGTCACCGCCGGCGACGACCTGCAGGTGGAGCCCGGCGCCACCGTCACCGGCACCCAAACCGAAAACGGCTCCGTGGCCAGAATTCCGCTACCTAGCCTGGCTTTCACCACCGGCGGCGACAACGTGCGCGTGCCCAAAAACGGCAGCCGTGACCTGTCTCCCGGCGCTTACGGCGAAGTCAAAGTGCGTCGGGGCGGCACCCTCAACCTCGAGAACGACGGCAGCAGCGGCGAGTACTTCTTCGAAAGGCTGCGGCTGGACAAAGGCGCCACCCTGGCCATCGACGCTAACGAGGGCGAGGTGACCATCAACGTGAAAGACGACATCGTTTTCAGCGCCAACTCGGAAGTGACCATCGACGGCCCCGCAGCCGGCATCGAGAGTCGGTTCGTGACGGTCAACTGCACCGACGACATGCGCATCGACCAGGGGGCGCGGGTATTGGGCAATCTGATTGCGCCGCGGCACCATGTGTTCCTCAAGAAGGAGGCCGTGTTCAAGGGGGCTATTTGCGCCAGAAACATCCAGGTAGAGGAAGGCGTAACCCTGCTGCACTACGGCTCCACCACCGCGCTTCCGAAGAGGGTGCTGTTAGCGGATGAGGCTGCCGCAGACGAGTCTGCGGAGTTCGCGGCCATGCCCACGGATTTCGCTCTGGAGCAGAATTACCCGAATCCGTTCAACCCGAGCACGACCGTTGTCTTTTCACTGCCGCAGGCGGGCAAAGTCAGCCTGAAGATCTACAACCTGCAGGGGCAGTTAGTGGCCACGCTGTACGACGGCGCCCTGGCTGGCGGCCGCCACCAGATGGTCTGGAACGGCAAAGACGCCCGCGGATTGCCAGTGGCCAGCGGCATCTACGTTTACCGTCTGGAAACAGCCGAATTCGTGGCGACGAAGAAGTTGACGTTGATGAAGTGAAATCAGGATGAGCTCCTCCCGCAACGAACAGGGATGTTCGAGCCTGTTGCGGGATCTACATCAATTTTAAAGTAAGTCAACCCTGACATGGTTCCATACCCTGTCAGGGTCAGGGGGGCAAGTAGTTGGATTTCTCAACCATCCGAAGGTTACAGCCTGCCGATGGTTTGAGAATCCCCTTTTCTCATCGCCGAAACAGTACGAAGATCTTTTTAAATATGCACCAGATGGCTGTGATTCAAATATGGGCTTTGGGTAGCTGAGGAAACTAACTGATCAGCAATAAATCTACGTGATTTGAGCAAGAATGAGCAAAAGCAGGACGTCAGTTTTTATGAGCTCGAAGATGTCAGAAAGAACCGACCTGCGACAAAGGAATTACATTTTGAATCCGGCTATCATTCCATTAAAGTTCACTTGGAAATAATTCCAGGCAGCGGCCGTGGTTCGGAACAGTTGGCAGATGTTTCCTTCCCCAAACAGTTCGATGTAGAAATCATCGCACGGGATTGCCTGCGCAGGCAGATAACATGGCGCGTGGATTGGCGATTTTGATTGCACCGGTGCTGAAATAACCGCAATCCTGACAGTGGATTTAATCGATAATCGTTTTTCAACTCGAAGCCGCGATGTGTTCCTCGGATGAAATTGTATTTATTTACGCTCGAACATTTCGGTTTTTATGCAGTGCATGGAGTAAAAATCCATTACACCGATTCGTAACACATTTCTTTCATATCCTATGATTCTTTCTACCGATTCGCCTGCAAAAAGAGGCGATTGCTGGCGAATCAATTGTAAAGTTGCTCAATGATTGAATAGATTTGCAAACCTCAAAGTGCCTGCTATCGTTTTGTAATTTTAACTGTAACAACCTGGGGTTGAGTTGGTGAAGTTGAGTAGAAATAAATCTACTCAGTGAAATTATTTTTTTCATTAAAACCGGATTCATAAATCCTAATGGAAGGAAGGTTAGAGTTTTTAAAATCTAATTGTATCGCATTTCGACCAAACAATCTTGCTTTTTTCTTTGCTTTAATAGACGTCCAGGGAATAAAAATTACAGGGTAACTCTTGAAAATCTTTTTAATTCGTAAATACAAACCATCTTTATTAATAAATATCGAAGCACATCTTCTATATCGTATCAACCCAATCTGTATGGTTGTTTTTAATAATTTTTCTTCGTTTGGAAATGTTTAAGCTTTAAAAAGAATTACTAGTTTTGAAAATCCGTTTAATTTTAACATAATTGAAAAATTGAATTTTACACTTATCTTCCTTAAGATTAAGCCCTAACAAGGATTATCTGGCAAACTCACAGCTTGTAAACGATATCTGCCAGGGCTTCGTAGTCATCGTGAATCCGTATGAAAGCATCCAGAATATCCGCATCGCTGCCGCTCTGACAAATTTCCTGGAACGAGTGTGTTTTGGTTAAAATGCCGGCCGTCAGCAGTTCGATTTCGGCTTTCTGATCTCCATATTTCTCAGGAGTGGCAGCCGCCTCTAAATTCTTTGCACAGATGAGCAGCGCCTGCGAGCTCTTTTTAAAAGCGGCAAAATCCTCATTCGGCAGAGCCTGGTGTATCAGCGGCCGCAATATGCGATGATATTCATCCATACACTGCAGCAAATCTTTTTGCGGGACTTTTTCTTTCGCAGTGTCGGTATTTTTCTGGCAAGCGGCCACTAAAAACATGCACCAAATTAAAATCATCCATTTTACTGCAAGGTGTTTTTTCATGAAAGAATCCTCCTCCATTTTTTATTTTAAAGGCTCATACAAAATTATCACAACTCAAAAAGCTTCTCACCTGATCAAAATCATTTTGCGCACTTTCACAAAATCGCCGGCTTGAATGCGGTAGAAATAAATGCCACTCCCTACTAAAACGCCATGGTCATTTGTGCCATTCCAGTCCACCTTATAAACACCCGGCTCCTGGCTTTGTGTTACCAGTCTTGTCACGGTTTGACCTAAGGCGTTAAAGATGCGAATTTCAACTTGTGATATCTCGGGCAAAGTGTACTGAATTGTAGTAATCGGATTAAACGGATTGGGGTAGTTTTGATGCAGAGAGAATTGTTTCGGTAAATTAATAATCCTAGGAAATTCGAGACTGGTAACTAATTTCAACTCGTTGGAATAGCCACTTTCGTTACCAGAGACGTCAAAAGCTGTGACTGAAATGTAGTACGTAGAATCCACTGATAAACCAGTCAAAGTATATTCGTCAATTATCCCGACGGAAACCGGGCTGTTTTCACCAAAAACAGAAGCAGAACCACTATAAGGTGCGCCGCTGGAATCGGTATCGAACCATAGGCGATATCCAGCTAAATCGACTTCGCCGGTGACTTGCCATTTGACTTTAATTCCCCGTTCTGAGGGTTCTACTGAAAGCAGCGTTGGGGGTTGGGGAATCGTAACATCGTACAGGTTGAGAGTCATCTGGCCTTGAGCGAATCCCTCCACAGAATGAGCCGTCAACTCTACGGGAAACGATAATGAGTCAGCCTGGACGCTGAATTTCAGAATACCGGCTGTCACAGGTACCTGGATGCCAGAAATGAATGGATTTGCATCCGAAGTGAGAATTTTTCCGCGCGAAGCCAGGACGGTAAACAAACTGCCATCGGGTATTAGACTGCCGTCGTTGTTATACAAGAGCTCCGAAGTAATTGCGGCAGTGGATATGCCATCCGCTGGTAAACTGTCAGGATTCGCAGACATGCCAAACTGACCTTGCGGCATGCTCGGCGCCAGGGTGTAAGTTCTGAAGTCAGGAATCCAGGCTGCGACTTTATTTGAATCCGGATAGGTGCTGGAGGCCAGATAATGCCAGGTGCCCAAAGAATCTTCTCCAAATACAGCCAGTTTTTTTTCATCCAGACCGACGATTTCACTATCTGAGTAAACAATCGTCAGCAGGGTACTGTCTTGAAATTGAACACCATTCGGCTCGAGGCTGAAGAAGCCGCCAATGCCATAGTGCAAACCGACTACTTTTTCCCGTAATTGGCGAAGTCTATGGTTATACTTTTGAATAGCCATTCGCTGTTTTGTTGTAAGAGTGGGATTTGTCGGTTTAGCGGCCCATTCATAATAGCGACAATATGTTGAATCCAGACCAGAGGGAATGGAACCACTGCGTAATACAATCGAAGAACCTCTTTTATTCAACACCACTTTCTGAGAAGAAGCTATTTGCAGAGAAATACCCGTTGAGTTATTTAGTTCAGTATCTTTCAGGTAGGATACAATCACATTTTTCAATTCCTCCCATACATTTCCGGAAATTACCTGGTTCCACAAAGCATGCATAACCTGCAGGAAGCCAGTCTGGTTGTTCGGAGGACTGGGCATGACAGTCTGAAAATAGGGAACTCCCAATGACCAAAACCCCTCACCGAGATGATATTCACGTGTAATCGCTGCTTCAATTCCACCTCCAACTTTGATTACCAGTGGCGGTGCTACAGGTAATGGAAATTCCAAATCAATGTCGAGGCCAAAATCCGTTTTATCAGTCACGTCCAGGCCATAGCCTACTTTTACCGGCAGCCTGGCATTTTGATCATTATAAATTGCTGTCAAAAAATGAAGCAAATCTTCTTTCCAATCTGCATTATCCAAAAAAACTGAAACGCCGGTTTTGCCAATATTCCAAGCTTGTGATGGAATTTTTGCGACATTGAACAATTTATTTCTAACGGTTTCATCATCGATCTGCAGGTAATGTTTATACTGTTGCTTTTCACCAGGCAGATTGAATAAATTAAACGGTGTCCAATTACTCTCTAACGACGATGAAAATCTTACACGGTACCAGTCACTTTGTCGCCAATTCACCAGCAGTTCGAAACCGACACCAAATCGCTGAGGTCTTAAATTATGACGCATGCGCCATGGGTAAAAATACTTTGATTCAATTCCTGATTCGAACAGCATTTGAGGCCCGACCATACTCTGCAAATCAAGACTCCCAAAATTATATAAACGCACTTGTCTCTGGTTATCCACGCTTTTTTTTAGACTACCACCAAAATGTGCATCACCAAAACTTGCAGACATACTAAGTTCGAGATCATTTGAAAAATCTATTCCCAACTGAACACCAACACTCACATTTGCACCGATATCTAAACCAACTTCATCGGCGGTTCTGACAATCGCCAAGGCTTCGGGACTGGAATTCGTGATAATATCCTCTACCAGCCACGACAGAAACGCAACCGCAATTTGCCCACCAGCAGGCCCTACAGCTGAGGCATAGGTTATGGTCGGCGCATAAAACAAATAAAAAGCTATCACAGCTTCTAAACCTTGTAAATTGGCCAGATCAAATGTGTATTCTCTCTGATATGGAAAGGTCCAAACACCTTCAGCACTCGCGTCTAATCCCGGGGCAAAGGATGCCTCGATTAGATCTGGTGGTCCTAACTCGATCTCTGCGCCGATGAATATATCGTCTCTTCTGAGAATTTTTAATTTAGACCAGGCCGGATTTGGATTTAAACCTGTAAAATCAATTTCAATGGTAGCCCCGGAACCTCCACCCGCAAAGGCTGTTGCCGTTATAATTCCACCTGTCACCCCGAGACCGAGTTTTCCATAAATTCGATATCCCCAGCTTGCAGTATATTTATAAGGTACCACTCTCGCTAAAATACTGGCTTGACTTCCAGCGGATAAGTTCTGTCCATTGGCATTATAAACTGTAATGGTTTCTTCGGAGCCAGACTTGCCATTCATAATCATATCAGCAGGAATTTTAATTGGAAACACACCCGATTGTTGGATGTTAAAGGGATCAGACAGGAATGGATAATTAAGCCAGTTTGATCGACTTTCAATGATGTAACCTTGCGCATCTCTAGCTTCTACCAGAGTATTTGAAACTGGTAGCCATTGGTTATGAACATTACGTCCTTCCAAAACAAACCAGGCATAACCTATCCCACCTTCAGGGATTTCCAACACGTCGGGATTCGGTGCGCTCGCCACCGGCACAATCCGATAATCGTCATACTCGGGCAGTTCAGGTATCAGTCGATGGATCAAAGTGGTGGTTGTACCATTGTAAAGCTTAAGACCGGTTTCCTCAACTGACTTATAACCATCTGCTATAATACGTAACTCATAGCCTCTACCACCCGGAATTTGCAATTCCCAGCGACCCTGCTGGTCGGTTTTTGTGTGCCCGCCTATCACCAGCGGGTTGATCCTAACAAAGGCGTCTTCTATGGGTTTGTTAGATCCCTCCTCCACTACAGTACCTTTTAAAGTAGCATAATCAATTCGATGATTCACATGAATCCTTCGTGGCGCCCTTTGGCTATCTTGATAGTCAGTTTTGACGGCATCAAATGTCACGTAGTAAGTATCATTGGCTATGCCTTCAGGCACAGTTGTTGTGTAGGTTATTTGACCGTTTTCATCTGTGGTGGATGGCAGCCAATCTTCCAATGATTGTAACTGGTCGATAACGAAAATACGCGCTCCACTGACAGGACTATTATTATCATCTCTCACAGTGATCGTGTACGTCACCGATTCTCCCCAATCCTTTATTTGAAGTGCAATGGGCACGACATACGGTATTGCCAGCTTTGGAAGTTGTGATTTTCGCCCGACTGCATACAATTTGCCATCTGTTGATCCCAAATAAATAGTCTCGTTGTAACCGATAACCGGCGAATGTCTGCCAATGGTTCCCACAGAGAGTGGGCTGTCAATCTGAATTTTCCACTTAATAGTTTGATTATTTCTCAAAGCATAGAGTGAATTGTCTTTTTCTGAAAGCACATAAAGCACGCCCTCTCTGTCGATTGCAACAGTCGAAAAACGATCTTGATAATCTCCACTATAAAATTCCCATTTTAGGGAGCCATCTGGATTTATAGCATAAATTCGACCATTATAATGACCTAAATAAATTGCTCTGTCCAATCCAATAGCTGGCGAGGTAAAGATGCCGGAATGTGCAACTGTCGAAAATTCCCATTTAAGGTTACCTGTTGGAGTAATTGCATAAAGTCGGCCATAATCCGAGCCCGCATACACCGTTCCATCTGCACCAATGGCCTGAGGCGATTTAAAACCGTGATATTCAGAATCGATGGTAAATTGCCATTTCTCTGTGCCGTCAGGATTAATTGCATACAAATCTTTGTCTTGCTTCCCAACGTAAATCGTCCCATCCAATCCAATTGTAGGGGGAGTCGTAATAAGGTCACTGCCACCCGTTCCAAGAGTCGAAACCCATTTGCCGCTACCATCGGGATTGATTGCGTGAAGACTTACGGAAGTGGTCAAGTAAATTGTTCCATCTGTTCCAATTGCAGGTGGATGAGTAATTCCCAAATCAGGAATATAAATCCATATTACGGAGCCATCCGGATTTAGCGCGTAGAATTTTTTGTCGTAGTAGCTCGAAGAACCAATGTAAATAGTGCCATCAGCGCCAATTGCGGGAGAAGAATCATTGCTGGATCCAGCAAGAAATTTCCATTTCAGCGTGCCATCAGGGTTGATAGCGTAGAGATAATTGTCATAAGAAGTGATATGAATAGTCCCATCTGCGCCGACCACAGACGAGATTAACCATCGCTCCGTACCAGTATCAAATGTCCATTTAATTTCTGGCTGGTCAGGTCCCTTGAAAAGACTTCTACCGGTATGCTGGGCATCGTGCTGGTACATAGGCCAAGGCGCCTGCGTTGTTGGCTCTGTTATTCCAAATCCAAGTTTTGTCACAAAAGCATCGGCAGAACCGTTGTGACTATCATCGAATGCGTCAGAAGTGACTGGAAAATCTGAAGAATGAGAATCCCCGGTTATAAACAATGACCCGTCCTCATCATTGACAATATCAAAGCCTCTTTCAAGACTGCTGCCACCAAGATAACTGGAGTACTCCAAATTACCACCGTCAGCACTTAGACTCGCCACGAAAACATCTGAACTACCGTTATGCTCAGAATCGAACGCATCAGTAGACACGGGAAAATCAGGTGACGACGTACCTCCTGTGACAAACACCTTTCCGTTTTCGAGCACAGTTATTCCGTAGGCTTGTTCAATATGATTCCCACCTAAGAATGTGGAATAAACTAGACCACTGCCGCCTGGATTCAGTTTGGTCACAAATGCATCTACTCTTCCATTAAAGCTCTGGTCGAAAGCGCCGTCAGTAATTGGAAAACCGATGGGATCCCCTCTTCTTATTTCACTGGTTCTTCCAACTACATAAACAGCTCCATTATTATCCACATCGAGTCCATAGATTTCATCGTGGCCATTAGCGCCACCAAGATAGGTTGAGTATATCAAATCACTGCCAGTCGCATTGACCTTGGAGATATAACCCATTTCTCCGTTTGCGAAAGCTGGCTGGAAAGCCCCTGAGGTTGTGGGAAAGTCCTGAGAGCGAGTCGTAGCAGCCACGTGTGCCGCTCCTTGATTGTCGACTGCGATATTTCCTCCGTAGGTTCCCAATTCATCTCCGCTGCCACCAAGAAATGTGCAATAGACCAAATCGCTGCCATCGGCCTTGAGCTTGGCGACAAATGCTTCTGCCCCACCGGCAAGGACTGTTTGAAAGGCGCCAGTGGTAATTGGAAAATTGGCTGAAAAAGTGAGACCAGTCACATAAGCGCTTCCATTGTCATCAACAGCAATACCTTCAAGAATACCCGAAGCATCACCTCCTAAAAATGTGGAGTAAATCAGACTGCCACCATCTGGACTCAACTTTGTGACATAAGGTTCAACGCCATCGTGATGAGTATCGAACGCACCGGAAGTAGTAGGAAAGTTACCAGACCAGGTCCAACCACCCACATAAGCAGAGCCTGAATCGTCCACTTCAATGTCGCCGAGGTAGTCAAAGTCACTTCCACCCAGGAAAGTGGAATAAATGAGTGCGTCACCGTTGGGACTTAATTTAGATACAACTACATCATAAACTCCACCCAGAAAACCCGGTTTAAAAGCACCTACAGTAGTTGGAAAATTGGATGAATAAGTTCTCGCAACAAGATAAGCTGCACCAGAATTATCAACGGCGATGGCCTGACCATAATCGGACGAACTTCCTCCAAGAAAAGTTGAGTAAACCAAATTTAGCTGGTTGTCTACAAGCGATTCATTTAGATCATTTCGTTGACTGGATGAAACGATAAAGGGTGCACTCACTTCATTTCCGATTAAGGAAATTGACTTAGTAATGGAAGAAGCTGTTTGAATGAGTGGTAGATTAAAATTGCGATAGGAAGTCATCAGGGTAAGATGGTCTTCTTCAAGACCCAAGACTTTAGCCCCCTCTACTTGTAAACGTACATTTAACAACGTATTCGGATCTGAACTCACCATTCGCCAGGTCCACCGACCGTATTCACCAGTGATTTCCAAATTTACACCAGGATAAATGTCAATGTACCGAACGCCACCCCATACCGGTACGTTTGTGTGCCAGTTAGTTGGATCGTTGCCTTTAAAGTACGACACACTCGTAGTCTGTTGTGCAATTCCCTCCATTTTTGTATTGGAATTGTCTGCAACAAAACTCACACGTAGGTTTATTCCTCCAAAGAAATCCTCGGAATCAGTATTTTCAAAAAGATGATGGACTTCTAATTGAGATTTTTCTTCTTCGGCAGCTGTTGGCTGCAGCAAGGAAATCCAAATGGCATCGTCAGTGAGAAAAATTGTTCCATTTTCTCCTTGGACTTTAAATCGCACCTGTGGATCGAACTGTCCGACATTCTCAATGAACATTATGGAAGCATTCCCCTGTGCTGCATGTATCTCAACATTCTCTGAGAAACCAAAAAGGAAAGCAAACAAACAAGGTAGCACGAATACCAGGCACTTCTTTTTCAAATAATGACTGGCTTTCAATTTTATTTGTCTTTCCGCAAGATGGGCTACAGTCTTAACAATTTTAACTAAAGACATGATCATACCTTCCTTCCACAAAAGAACATAATGAAAGATACCCAATCACACAATCCTCCAACCCGCTACTGCAAAAATTTGTCTGCTATTTCTCAGACTGAAAAGCTGTTTCATTTAGTAGAAATTTATCTTTACTTCCGATCGCACCCCACAATATCATCCCAACAACCGCACCTGCGCCTCCGAAATAGGGCGCCACCAAAACGCTGGTCAGCTCACCTGTGACCTTAACTGCCGCCTCGTCTTTACTGCCAACCTCGTCTCCGACCACGGCCATGCCAACGACAAAGCTAGTAACTACCCTTCCAATCAGGCCTAACCCCAGGCCATCGATGACTCAGCGCCCGGAATTCTTAAACTTGATTTCCGTAATTTCGACGGTTGGAATGACACCCTGACTTGAGCTTTCCACTCCCTGCCAGTAAGTAGAGTCGCTCGTAACGCGAATTTCATATCCACTAATTTGACCCCATCAAGCAATCTAATTTGCCCGGTATATTTCTTTGCGGCAGCATTTAATTTAGCATAGAGCTCTTCACATGTCTGATTCTTCAAACTGCGAATAGGCGCACACCCTGTGACCAGAGCGGCAATCGCGATAACAATTACAACTCTCAAACTCATACGCCCACTCAAATTGAATGATACTCTTTTAATTTTATCTATAACAAACTCAGAATCTACTCAATGGTCATATGGCACTATTTTAAAAGTAACATTTTCCTCGTCTGGATAAAGTGTCCAGCTATGACTCTGTAAACATAAAGGCCAGCGGCTACATCTGAGCCATTTTCATTTTTGCCATTCCACGACACTGCGTGAAATCCTCCTTGCTGCTGTTTATCGATTAGAGTCTTGACATGTTGGCCTAGAATGTTATAGATTCGCAATTGAACGTGGACTGTTTGGGGTAAATCATACTCGATGGCTGTCGTTGGGTTAAATGGATTCGGATAACTTTGATGCAAGGCGAATCGGGATGGAATGTTGTAATTCCCTGCAACCGAAGTAGGGCCACCTTCACAGAAATCACATTTTGGAGAAGGCGGATAAAGAATGTCATTTACTTTACAGAAACAGTATTTCGCATGATAGTGAATTGTCCGGATAAACTCAGCCATCTGAGCTCGCGTGGCAGGTGCATTTGGACAGAAATGAGACCCATCGTGGTCACAACCTTGCAGATATCCGTCCTTTTTCAGCAAATTAACCCACCTTGCATACCACTCTGAAACAGGCACATCATCGAAGAGTTGCTCAGTCGGGTCAGGGGGGTCGAAACCTGTCCCATAAATCGCACGTACCATAATCTCAGCTATTTGTGCACGGCTCAACGGTTCATCCGGACAGAAACGAAGCGGATTGGAGCCGCAACTTGAAGTAAAACCTCTACGATATAACTCCTCTGCCCAAGTCTCAAATCGATGGTTGATCATATCGCTGAAAATGTGCTCGGGCAACAGGGGAGGAGAATAGTCTGTCCCATAAATCGCTTGCAACAGCAATTTCGCAGCCTCGCCTCTCTTAATTTCTTTTCCGGGACCGAAAGTCAGGGGGGAATTGGTGAGGGCTGGCATCAAACCTGTGAAATATACTTCCTCAATTAAAGCTCTTGTTCCGGCATCCACGTCGGTGAAAGGAAGATTCCTAAACCGTGCTAGATAGTCACGCACGTCCAATCTTACTTCGTTAAGATTCAGGTTTTCTCCGGGATCGCATACTCTGTTCGGGTCACCAATGTCACGATGTCCTGATATGGTGTATAACTCTTTAGCAGAGTCCTCGTGTCTCGTCTTGATCATTGGATCAAGCTCGCGTTGATCACATTTCCAGGCAAGGAGCTGTATGAGCTTTGTGCGTGCCCTTGGTGTGGGTTCAACTAAATGATCCCGATCATCCCTCAAGGGTTTGCATCCGGTCACATTATCAGGTTCACCAAATTCTCCAATCAATGCCACGCCCATAGTGTACCAATTTTCCCCACTGAAGTGCGCGCCTACGACATCATCTCCCCCTGCACGACCCTCATAAATGTTGCCATTTGGATCGATTACATAATTGTATGCAATATCTCCAAATACTTCTGCCGGGTCGCCAGTACCGCTGCCTTCCAAACACGGCGATTCTTCTTCACCAGTGAAGAATGTACCCTGGCACCAAAGATTGAAAACCGTTCGTGAGTAATTGTTATCACGGATAGCCCCCTCAAGCCACCTGTTTACAGTCGTTTCGTGGACAATCAAATGTGTGACGAGTTTGTACACCGGAGCCCTACGTGACTGTTGTCCGTCAGGACAACCCCAATCGGTTCGGGAAATGATAGATGGTTTTGGAAACTTCTGGTGACCACTAGGGCTCTCAGCGAAGAAATCCAGACCGGCGGCGTTGGGTGGCACAGTGACCGTATAGCTGGGCGGTGTAAATGCAAGGCCTTCTTTTGTGGGTGTTATCGTATACGTACCCTCCGCTAGTCCTGTGAGAGTATACTCACCATTGCTGTTTGTCGTGTCGGCATGTCCGGCATTATCACTCACCTCTACCCCGGATATGGGGATGGAGGTATTGTCTGCAGACACCACCTTGCCGGATATCGTATAAGTGCTGTCTTTCACGCTCGCATATCTCAGCACAAGCCGAGCCGCGTGCGCACTGTTTCCTTCTCGCTCAAAAGCATAGACCCTGCGGTGATTTCCATTTGATGCAACATTTTTGACGATAATACTGATGGCATTGCCTCTTTTCCAACCCGGACGATCCACAATCTCTCTAATAATAGGCGTTAAGTCCGGACTGTTCCTTTTCTCACCAAAACTCCAGACATCGGAAGGGTGTAGAACCCATTCTACCGTGTGCCCGGTCAGGGGTTGCCGGTCGGAAGGCTTACTGGCGTCACGAAAGGTGTATGAGCTATCCACCTTTTCACCGCGGAATGCGACGTGGAGATCATTGCTGTAAAGTCCATCGACGGTGAATTCTATGTAAGCCCTCTCGATTTCTTCCGGAGCTGAAATTGGAATATTCTGAAACCGAAAGCCACTGACTATCTCATCGCCGTTGTCGCATTGTCCAAAATAGATCTCGTTATGACTGATTGAGAAAGAGCAATTCGCCGCATCGTGGCCAGCGTCATCCGATCCCACCGAAACAGTTGACCGAACCGATGCAGTGGCATCCACGATTGTCACCGAAGCGGTGCCGCCGCAAGTCCCCGGTGCTCCGTAGTACGGCGATCCCATCACCGAATACCAATCCCCGGTTTTGTCCTGCCAGGTGTAGCCGCCATCTTGTGAAAGCCACGCCACCGGGTTGGCCGCCCCAGAAGTCGTGCGATCTGACTGCGCCGTGATAAGGTATCCGGTCTGTGGATCTGCCCAGACCGCACTCATCCACTCCGGGCTTGTGAAGCGGCTTTCCCAGGTTGAGCCACCATCGGTGGAGTGGACAAACGCCCAGGGTCCGCCACAAGCTGCGCGGACATAGAACAGTTGCCCGCTCTCACTTCGGTAACCGCCAACCACCCTGTTCAGAGGTGCAGGCGGTGCACCCTCGAGTGTGGTTGCCTCCCAGTTATGGCCGCCATCGGTGGAACGATTCAACCCGCCAGCGTCAACAACAGCGAAAATAAGCTGATCGTCGGGGTTGCCTTCAGCCGGCACGTAGATATCGTAAGGATTCCAAAACGTATCGAATTCATGAAGTGCAGAAAATGTCTGGCCGCCATCATTTGAAACAAGAATCCTTGATTTACCGCCTGGCGCCCCTACCCCAACCCACAACCGATTGACGTCATGGTCAGAGAGCTCAAATCCCACCGCTCTGTCTCTTCCCGGGCCCAAATTGTCGGACCAGGACCAGGTTTCCCCGTAGTCTTCTGACCTCCCCACAAAAAAATTAGTTTCAAAGCCAGCTTTGCTTGCGGGAACGGCGATGAAAATCAAGCCAGGTTGTAAAGAGCTGGCTTGAATTCTCTGGATCCAGGCGCCAGGATTACCTAACGCAACGAGCATCTCATCCTCGCTAAGCACTTCCGTCCAGGTGGGTTCGTCGTCATCCAAATTGTCCGTGCGCCAAACTGCGCCACCGTGCCAGGAGTCCGCACTCCCCAATGAGACCCACGCCCGATTGAGTGGATTAAAAGGATCTAGAATGAACTCGGTTAACCCGCCTCGATCGCCAAATGGAATCGGAAGCTCCCCTTTAATGTCCTCCCAATGAGGGTTGTTGCCGTAGAAGTTTCTCGAACGTGCTATCTGGCCTTTATTGGCCAGGTAAACGCCACCAGTAAGATCGTTGGCCGCAACCTGTGCGTGTGCGACTTCGACCACCGCACCCGTGATGATTGTGGCGAAGATCAGTAGAGCGGCAGCTAAGTGAAACAGTTTCACTCCAAATGAATTGAGATGAAGCTTGCACGCCAGGTCTGACTGCACCAAGAAGATGTAATATAAACTGAACATGGCTTCCTCCTTGCAATAGTCCCTACCCTAATTTGCAGCCGAATAAGGATCACAGGCTGTTTAATGAACATCTTCCTACTTTTACTCAGATTCAACCGTTGGTTCGGTAAGCAAAAACTTCTCTTTGCTCCCGATAACTCCCCCAATTATCATCCCAACAACCGCACCTGCGCCACCGAAATAGGGCGCCATCAAAACACCGGCCAACTCACCGGTGACCTTAACTGCGGCCTCGTCCTTACTGCCAACCTCGTCTCCGACCACAGCCATGCCGATTATCAAACTGGTGACTGCACCGGCAATGAATCCTATTCCACCACCGTCTACAATTCCGCGTCCGGAATTTTTAAACCTGACCTCAGTGATTTCGGCGGTTGGAATGAAGCTTTGATTTGAGCTATCCAATCTCAGAAAGTAAGTTGAATCTTTGGCAACGTGAATTTTTAAAGCGCGAATTTTATTGTCTTTAAGCAATCTAATTTGCCCGGTATACTTCATTGCGGTAGCGTTTAATTTAGCATAAAGTTCTTCCTGTGTGTGATTCTTCAAACTGCGAGTATGTACACACCCGGTAATCAGACCTGCAATCGCGATAAAAATTACACCTCTCAATCTCATAAACCCACTCAAATTGAATGATACTCTTTAAATTTAATCTAAAACAAACTCAGAATCAATTCAATAGTCAGTCCCTATTTCAGCATTATCATTTTCTTCATTTGCACAAATCCCTCTGCCTGAAGACGGTAAAAATAAAAGCCGCTCTGCCATTCTCGATGATTAAATTTTACCGAATGTCTTCCCTTTGCCATTTTGCCATCTAAAAGCACTGCTACTCTTTGGCCGAGAATATTATACACCTCCAGTGTTACCTTCATCGCTTTTGGCAAAACATATCTTATTTCAGTGGAATTATTAAATGGATTGGGATAATTCTGTTCCAGAGTAAATTGCATTGGAATATTCTGCATTCCTTGTTCGACCGCTGTTGTCATGGCCGTTTTGAATTGCCACACCTCAGACCAATCGCTGACATTTTCACCGAACCCGGCATTGACGCGCCAAAAATAGGTGGTGTTATCCTGAAGACCGGTAACGTGATAAGTCGTGTCTAAAAGGCCGCTTTCTTCTACGATTAGACTGGTAAAATTCGAGTCGGTTGAGATTTGCATTCCATAAGAGTCTGCGCAGCCGGCCGCGTTCCAGACCAGTACGGTATCCGTGGCAATTTCAGTTGCGTTGCTATCTGGAAAAATGAGCGTTGGCGCCGGCAGAATCTGCCGGTAAAAAATCGTCATCGCAAGCTTGCTAACCACACCGGGATTGTCCACCACGAGGCTATCGAGTCCATTCATATCCTTGTTGATCACAATGCCTCCAAAAAAATCTTGCAAATGACCAGTTACGCAGGCGGGGAGGTTCCAGCGGATGGTGATGGCGGTGCCGGTGCCCACTTGATATCGCAGCTCATGAGTTTGCGAGCCGCTGAAATTGATATCACCGCTGCGGTAATCTCGATAGGTTCCCAGTCCTAACTGCGGCAGCGAAATATCTTCCCCGACAAATCGCGCTTCAAAAATACCCGCCGGCGGAAACGGCGGCAGCTCCTGCTCACCGAGCGATTCGTCCAGGCTGTCGGTGGCGGTGGCAGCAATGCCAAATCGCAGCTCCTGACTGGCGCCGGAATTATCTGAAATGGTGATGGGAATATCGATGAGCGGGGTTTGTGCCAGAGCAAAACGACCGAGACAAGCGTAAAAAAAGATGAACATCCATTTAACTGTCATGGCCTCCTCCAAATTAAGTTTTGCAAGCAATTACTAAAGTGCGCCGACTTACCTCAGCACCAGCATTTTCTTGACCGCCATAAAATCGCCGGATTTCATGACGTAAAAGTAAACACCTGAAGCCTGATTTTTGGCATTGAACTCCACTTGGTGTTGACCCACCGGCAGCTCCGCGTCCATGAGCTCCATCACTTTCTCCCCCAATGCATTATACACCGTGATTTGAACATGCCGGGCTTCTGGCAAGGCAAACTTTATCACCGTTGTGGGATTGAAAGGATTGGGGTGGTTCTGACTTAATTCATATTGCGTCGGCAACGTCGATTGCTCTTTGGTATTCAAGGCCAGCCGGTCTGCGGCCTCGCGAATTTCCACCACTGCACCGCCGATTAACGTGACCTTTACAGCTTTGCCGGTTCCGGCATCTTTTAAACGCAGAGTCAGCGCGGACAACTTTACCAGATGGATTTTTAGGGGATAAACCGCGGCGTTTATGTGCACTTCCAGATTGTCTTTGTTCAGATCTTCCACAAATCGACCGCTGCTGAATCGTAAGTCAAAAATACCGGCAGGCGGAATCGGAGGCAGGCTGTAATCCATCCCCACCTCTGCATTCGCAGCGAGATAGAGAATTCCCGTTCCACCCGCTTGATCTTCAAATTGAATTCTGGGCCAGTCCGCTATTTCTTCGGCAGCGGAGCTTTTAGTCAGGGACACAAAATCGCTCCGCCCCGGACTCTCTTCTTCCGGGAAATACAGTTTTCCATCCTGACTGACTTTGACCCAGTAGCCCTTGCCCACTCGCAGAGTGGAAACCATCACATAGCCGTTTTCAAATCCAAAAAAGTTGGATTGAATGAGATCCGCTGGCTGAGTGGTCAGGTTTGCCACCTGCGCGTCTGACTCGAAAGGCCCGATGATGTTCCAGCCCGCCTTGACCGGCACTTCCTTAATTTCAGCCGGCACGCCGGTGATTTGCTGATCCAGCGAGGCATTAAATTTCAGCCAGTAGCCCCGACCTGGTTGCAGAGTGTCAGCAGACACGTAACCGCTTTCAAATCCATAAGCAAGTGAAGAGGCTGTGGGAAACAGCGCCACTTTGCTCATGTCTGCTGAATTGACCGGCAGGGAAACGAGATTCCAACCCACGCCGGCGGCAAAACGGCGGTCGAGTGTGGTGCGCTTTTCGATGATCAACGTGTTGATAGCGCTGTTGCTCACCGTCAGGCTGTTTCTGGTTTTCATATTCAACGTGATGAAATTGCCGGTGATGGCGTCCTTCAGCGTGAAAAATCCACGGGGCAGCTCGGCCTGATTCCAGCTCAGGGTCATGGGGTAGCCGCCGGCGCCGGGCTGAAAATTGACTTTCCACAACGTTTTTTCGTCCCAGTCAGAGCGGTAGTCCTTGATGGAAGCCATCTGCGGCGTCACGGGTAGCTCGAATCGGGCATCGAGGATGCCGGTCGGCGGAACCGGCGGCAGCTCGGCTTCGCCAAATGCCACATCCAGGGCCGCGGTTGCCGAGGGCGCCTGACCAAAAATCAAGGTGGTGGTTTCGCCGCCGGCGTCGCGGACGTTCAAATCGGCCTGCCAGGTGGCAGTAATTTCCGGACTGCTGGCCACGTTTTGCGTTCGGGGATAATAATTGAAGGCCCGCAGCAAGAAAACCGCAACCTCGGCACGCGTGAGGGGATTGAACGGGCAAAACAACGGCGGGTCGCTGGAGCAGCCCGCAGTAATGCCTTCGGCTGCCAACTGCTCCACCCACTTGGCAAACCACTCGTTAGCCGGCACGTCGTCGAACATGTTGCCGCTGGGGGCTGGCGGCCGGTACCCGGTGTCATGAATAGCCTTCAAAATAAACACGGCCATTTCAGCGCGACTGAGATTCTGATCCGGACAATACATGAGCGGCAGGTCGGTGACACAGCCGGCCGTGAAACCCTCTTCAAAGAATTGTTCAATCCAATCGGCTTGCGGGTGATTTGGCGGAACGTCCGCAAAATAATGTTTGGTTGCAGGCGGAGGGGTGTAACCCGGACCGAAATGTCCTTTAAGCCAGTAAACCGCCAACTTCGCCCGGGTTACGGGCGCATCCGGACAGAATCTCCTCGGTCCGATATCGCACTCCGACATAAGCCCCTTGATGTAAACCAGCTCGGCGTATTTTCTTTTCCAACTGTTGGAAGGAATATCGCTGAAAATCTGAGCGCCTAATGTCCGGTGCGAATCGATAAAATCAGACGGATCGGTCCAGCCGACGCTGTTGTTCAAATAGCCTGGGCCGGGCAGCCCCCACGAAGTACAGTTAGAATGACGCAATTCAAAATGCAAATGGCAGTCAAAATTGCCATTGCCATCGCCAATGGTGCCGATCAATTCTCGGCGGCCGACCAAGCCGTCGTTTCTTTCTATGACGGTCAAATGGCCATAGAGGGTTTCAACCTCGGTTCCATCGGGCAACAGGTGACGAATGATGACGACATTTCCCCAACTGCCGCCGGTATTGGCCGCGTAAACAATCTTGCCCTTTGACGCAGCATAAACCGGCAAGCCACAATCCCCACCCTCGCGTTCAGGGTTATTCCAGTCTTCACCCAGGTGATCCCGTTTCGGATCGTAACCCCGCCCTCGAAAATCCTGTGCATTATACCATTCATCCACATTATCTTTGGCTTGTGTGGCAAAACCAGTGGCGCCAATGGGGTAGTCAAAACCGTCGGAAATGGGAATGGTCGTGGTTGGCGCTGCTGCGGCTTCGTTTGAGTAAGCGGAATAGTGCGTGACGTTGGCAGCGCTGACGCGATACGCCCGCACACGATAACTGTAGATGATTCCCGGCAATAATCCCGTACTCTGATACGATTCCACATCGGCGTTCACCACCGCCAACACATTCCAGCTTCCGTGTGGATTTTCGCGCATTTCGATTTTGAAGCCATCTTCCTGAGTGGCGGTATCCTGCCAGTGCAGATCGATGCGCTCGGGAGAAGCCGCGGTCGCGATCAGGCTGGCAGGTTTCCCCAGGGTCCAGGCCGTGGACGCGTTGGAATAATCCGAAAAATTGCTGCCGCTGTAGGCTCGAATTCGATAAGTAAAAAACTCATTAGCAGCGGCGGATTTGTCCTCATACCATTCTCGACCCCAGCTGATAGTGGCAATTTCACTCCAGCTTCCGTTGGCACCATTCATACGCTCGATTTTAAATCCTTCTTCGCTGTCAGAGTTGTCTCTCCAGGTCAATTTCACGCTGGCGCCGTTTGCCACCGCAGCCAGGTTTGTTGGTGCATTGATGTTTGTCCGATAAACGTTGATTCGAAATTCATCGGTGGCGGTTTCGGCCAGGTCGCTCACTTGAATGGTGACATCGCTGTGGCCGTACCAATTTTTGCCCGGAATGATATCGATGTAGCGATCCGCGGCAATTCGTACGCCGCAATTCGGGTTGGTATTGCCGACGATAGAAAAGGAAAGCTGCAAATCTGTACTCTCATTATCCCAAACATAATTCCAAAGATCAATGACTTTTAGAGCGCTGGAGTTTTCCTCAAGGGTCTGGTCAGGCAACGAAACCCAAAGGGGTTTTGTGTTGTAATCAATGGTATTCTGATAAATGCTTGCCACGGCATAATGTTTTGCATGGCCGCGCGTTTTCCAGGCGCTCCAGAATTCCGAAAATCTGTTATCATTCTGATTGTAAATGACATCCCAGATTTCATCAAATCCATACCCGTGTTGATCGGCGCCATCATCAAATTTATCATAAATATCCCAGAGGGCTGCGGTAACCCGACCCTCCACCTCATCACCGCGATCCCAGGCAGCATCCGGCGATTCCATATTTACTTGAGAGTAACCGAGATTAAAGATGGCGGCATTAGCGGTACCGTCATCGTAAACTGCCAGCGGAAAAAAGCTTGCCCAACCTTCGGTCCAGGCGCAATTCACATGACTGGCCTGGCCTAGGTAGTGTGGACTTGGACAATGTGTATTCGGAAACCACTCGCCGTAAATATTCCACATGTAATTATGTGCGACTTCATGCAGTATGACGTCTGGGAAGGATCTATCACTGGATCGCAAATGAATATCTTCGCCAAGGACGTATTCGGCGCCCACATCTCGGAGGTACTCCCATTCAACTGTACATTTACCGGGATCATTATACCGGGAAACGTAGGCCCAGCCATCGCGCAAAACCTGGAATATCCACAAAGCCCCTTCGTGCTGGTTGCCCTTTCTTACTTCAAATCGGCCCAAATCAACGTTTCCGTCTGGAACGTCTTTTGTCACGTTTGATTTCCATTCATAAGCTTGATCATCATAATTTTCGACTCTGCGTTTGTCAGTGGAAGTGGTAAAAACCGTATATATATCCAGAGTCCCCTGAAAACCGTCATAATTTGAAATATCTCTAATTTGCCAGTATCCATTTTTATCCGTTATCGTTACCCCTAAATAATCGTCATCACTGAGATCGTCCTGGTCAAATAGATAGACCGTAACGTATTTTCCCGGCGTCAATTGTCCGCGGGCGTCGAAATAATAGAATCTGCCGGATACGGTGACCCGGCCGGCAGCCGATTGTAACTGAGGAGGGTCATCGTACTTTTGGCGCAATTCTTCTGGGATAAAAGGCTTTTCATTCAACGGATCCAGTACGGGATTCACTGTTGGGAGTGCTTTAGAAAATTGAACGTTGTCAAGCGCGACAACCTTTTCGACTTCTGAATCAGGTGGTAGTAAATAACCGAATTGTCCTCGGTCAATATCCACATGCAGGAAAATTTCTTTTCCATCTCCCCAGAAATTAGTTTCATCAATTGGGTATTTGGCACGGGCCTCGATGGTGTGATTGCCAGTTTTTCTGAAAACCGCCAGAGCAGTAAACGTGATCGCCCTGTCTTTTTCGAGATCTCCGGCCCAGGTCAATTTGCCGCTGAGCAGCTCGGCCCCATCTGGTAGAAGAATTTCAGCGGAGGTGTTGGGCGCCGCAATCATGGATTTGACTGTGCAGGTCATCTGAAACGGTTGATTTAAAGCCGGCGTCTCGGATATCTCTAAATCCACCTTGACTGGCGATTTTATACTGGCCGTCACACTTGCTGGCATCATCAAAAGCAGCAGGAAAATAACAACAAAAAGCTCACACAAAACGACGAATTTCTGATAGGCAAAAGGCGAGTTCATGGCTTCCTCCTCTCAATGTTTTAGTGAATTTTCTCAAACCCCCATGTTAATTCCTCCGGCAGAATAATTACCAGGCATCTCTAAGCAAAAGTGGTTGTCAGGCCGCCCTCTTCACCGCATCACCAAAAGAAACCGCGAAATACTGAAAGTGTGTTAAGAGATTTGAAAATTGAAGGGAAAGCTAAAATAATTGAATTGTTGAAATTCAAACAAATTCAATCTGCTTTTTTTTAAACGACTCTAAAACGGATACCGATTCAATAAAAATTTCTAATGAAAGATTCAGACTGGTAGCGCCATCTTCACTATTTAAATTTCGTGCAGGATAGGAGTTAGTGTTATTGCGAGTCGGCGCTTTTAACAACTTCCGATTTCCATTTCTTGACAAACAGCTCTTCTAAATAGTTGCGACTGGCAGCGTCTTTGAGATTGCGATCCAGTTGATGATGAAATTGTTCAATGGCCAATTCCAACTTTCCCATTTTCGCCCAAACGATGCCCAGATGAAAATGCGCCATTTCGAAATCCGGCGACAGTACAGCGCATTTGTTTAAGTGCTCTATCGCCTTATCATATTGGCCTAAATGGTAGTAAGTCAGACCGAGGCGATAGTGCGCCGGACTGTATTCCGGCGCGGCTTTCAGCAGCTTTTGCAACTGACTTTGCGTTTCAGTCAACCTCGCTTGATAGTAAAGCACGATGCTCAAATCATAAAGCAAGTCGATATTGTCGGGGTCCATCTCCAGAGCGCTTCGGTAGTGCGATTCCGCTTCGAGCAACCGGCCCTGATAAAACAAGACATTGCCAAATATTTTTTGTGCAAACGCGTTTTCTGGATGTTGAATAGCGAAATGCTTAACTTCCTCAAAAAAGGTACTCTGAGAACCTGCACTCGATCCCTCAAAAATGGAACAGAGATGTTCGCCTGCATGATCATCTTTCAACAAAGTCCCACAACCAAAACAATACAAATGAGATTGTGGCCGTTTCTCCTTACAATCCGGACAATACATGCCGTTTCCTTTTATTTTTTGAAATTCAGAACATCATTTTGAATAGTTAAATAATTCAAGTTTCGCAGTTGTGTAATCAATTGTTTTTCAGTGCATTTTACTTAACCGTCATTCACATTATTCCTTATAATAACTATCGTTAGAAAAATTCCAAAATAGCAGAATGAAGCCATT
>JBHHXN010000067.1:0-25156 GCA_046757025.1 bacterium | reverse complement strand
ATTATTATTTAACGCAGAGGCGCAGAGGACGCAGAGAAAAATCTCTCTCTCTGCGAAACGCTCTGCGCTCTCAGCGGCCTCTGCGTTAAAATCAAAGTTTCTATTTCAAAATCTTCTTGCTTGTAGCAAAACGTCTTTTTACCAGTAAATCAAAAAGTCGATTTAGAAATGACTTTTTAAATTAATGGCTTCATTTTACTATTTTGGAATTTCTCTAACGATAGTTATTATAAGGAATTATGTGAATGCCGGTTAAGAAAAATGCACTACAAAACAATTGATTAAACAACTGCGAAACTTGAGATGATTATAAGCTCTTTAAAATCTATAAAATTTGTTATTATTCTGGCAAACTGGGTCCTAAACTAAAGCAGGGCGACTTGCAAAGCCCGGAAGGATATTATTTTGTCACACCAAAACAATTAAATCCTTTGAGCAATTTTCATCTCTCATTCAATATTGGCTATCCCAATCAGTACGATAGATTTCACAAACGAACCGGCAATGCGATCATGGTGCACGGAAACTGTGTTTCGATTGGCTGTTACGCTATGACGGATCCGTCAATTGAAGAAATATATGCTCTTGCGGATGCAGCCTTTAGAAAAGGACAAAAATATATTAGAGTTCATATTTTTCCCTTCCGTTTGACCGTCGAAAATCTGGCACAGTATCAAAATTCCAGGTGGTTCGACTTCTGGCAAAATCTCAAGCAAGGTTTTGACTATTTCGAAAAACACAGCAGCCGCCAAATGTTCAGGTCAATAATGGTAAATACGTATTTTAGATGGCCTAAAAAAACAATTGAGACATCCAAGTTTTACGCATAATTCCTGCAGAAATCGTTGATGATCATTTAATTTTTAATGGTGTTACAAGTAGAGAAAAATAAAAAACTCACAGAATGAACTTTAAAGATCATTTTTCCAAGCAAGCCGTCGATTACGCAAAATATCGGCCGACCTACCCTCTGGCGTTGTTTGACTATCTCGCATCCCTAACCGCAGAACATGAACTGGCCTGGGATTGCGCCACCGGCAACGGGCAGGCCGCTGTGGCGTTAGCCAAATATTATAACACCGTAGCCGCTACCGATGCCAGCACCAGTCAAATCCAGAACGCGGTTGTACACCCGAAAATTCAATACCGCGTCAGTCCGGCAGAGAAGACGAATTTAAAAGTCCACAGCGTAGATCTCATCACCGTGGCGCAGGCGCTGCACTGGTTTGAGTTAGACAAATTTTATGACGAAGTAAGGCGGGTTTCAAAATCCGGCGGGATTCTGGCTGTTTGGTGCTACAACCTGCTGACTGTGGACCGACAAATCGACCGCTTGCTTCTGGATTTTTATCAAAATATGGTCGGCGACTTCTGGCCGGCAGAAAGAAAATTGCTGGAGGATGAATACGCCCCCCTTCCCTTTCCGTTTCGAGAAATCCAACCGCCGCCTTTTAAAATGACCTGCCACTGGAATCTGGGGGAACTAGTGGGTTACTTGAACACATGGTCGGCCGTTCAAAAGTATAAAATAGCACATAAAACCGATCCCCTGGACTTAATCACGGAGAGACTTGAAAATTTATGGGGATTGAAGGAAGCTAAAAAAAAGATTACCTGGCCCGTTTGTTTGAGAATAGGCCAGGTGGATTAGTTTTAAAATCTATCCGAAAAAGCCCCCAAAAAACCTGTGAGCTGCACAAATCGCGATAATTGTTATACTGCCAGATAGCTTTCCAGGAAGGCCACAAAGTGCTGTTAATTAAAAAGATTCCTCCTGAATGACACGGGCTTTTATTTACTCAGGTGAAAATTATTATATAATTGAGTCTTCCATATTCAATCTTTACCAAATCAATCATTTTCCAGCACCACTTTGATGCGCTCGAAGGCCCACTCCAGCTCGTCGTCGGAAATCACCAGCGGCGGTGCAAACCGAATGACGTTTTCGTGGGTTTCTTTGCACAGTAATCCCTCCTCTTTCAGAGTCTCGCAGTAGGGTCGGGCGGCGGTGTCCAGCTCTACCCCGATAAACAATCCCCGACCGCGGACATCGACGATGTGTGGAGATTGAATGGTTTTGAGCTGTTCCAGCAATTTTTTGCCGCCAGTGGCGGCGCGCTCGATGAGATTTTCATCCAGGAGGACGTCCAGTGCAGCTAACGACACCGCACAGGCCAGCGGATTCCCGCCAAAGGTGCTGCCGTGATCACCCGGGTTGAATACCTCCAGCACTTCTTTCCGCGCCAAAACCGCGGACACCGGCATGAATCCTCCCGACAGCGCTTTACCCACAATGATGGCGTCCGGCTCAACCTTTTCGAACTCGTAGGCGAACAGCTTACCGCAGCGTCCGAGGCCGCATTGAATTTCATCGACGATTAACAGAGTGTTGTTCTTTCGACACAGATCCTGCGCGCGTTTCAAATAACCCGGAGGGGGGATGATGATGCCAGCCTCGCCCTGAATGGGTTCCACTAAAAAGGCGCAGGTGTTGGGAGAAAACGCTTTTTCCAGGGCGTCGGCGTCGCCGAACGGCACTACCTTAAATCCCGGCGTGAACGGACCAAAGCCATCCAGGTACTGCTCTTCGGTGGAGAAGCCCACAATGGTGGTGGTGCGACCGTGAAAATTGTTGGCACAAACAATGATTTCTGCCTGATTATCGGGAATGCCCTTCACTTTGTAGCCCCATTTGCGCGCGGCTTTGATGGCGGTTTCCACGGCTTCGGCGCCGGAATTCATGGGTAGGACCATTTCCATTCCGGACAAATTGGCTAACTTTTCACAAAAGAGGGGCAGCTTGTCGTTGCGAAATGCGCGCGAGGTCAGGGTGACTTTGGCGGCCTGTTTCTGAAACGCCGCGAGAATTTTCGGGTGACAGTGCCCCTGGTTCACTGCAGAATACGCGCTCAAACAATCGAGATAGCGCTGGCCTTCTACGTCGTAAACCCAGACGCCTTCGCCCCGGGTGATCACAATATCGAGTGGATGATAATTTCGCGCACCGTACTTTTCTTCCAGTGCAATGAACTCCTGCGTCTTTTTGTTCACTTAAATCTCTCCTTCATATTTAGGGGTTCACAATTCGTCTTTAATAGACTCTCTTGTTATTTAAGTTCGACCATTCTTTAAAAATCGCCTGGTTTTCTGACCGCAGAAAATCTCCGACGATTTCAATTGCGCTGTTTCCGAACTTTTTCATCGATTCGTTCGAAATCGTGAGCTCGCTGAAGCCGGCGTTGCGGGCATCCTCGATGCGGGCGCCGTAAACGATCCGGGAAATTTTTGCCCAATGACAGGCGCTGAAACACATGGGACAGGGCTCACAGGTTGAATAAATGGTGCAACCAGTCAAATCGATCAAATTCAACTTTTGACAGGCTTTTCGAATGGCATGCACTTCGGCGTGGGCGGTGATATCCGTACTCTCCCAAACCACGTTGTGCACACAACTTATGACTTCACCGTTTTTAACGATGCACGCGCCAAACGGCGTCTGGCCGTTGGCCATCCCGATTCGGGCTTGTTCAATGGCCATCTCCATGTATTTTTCATCGCTCATTTCATTTGCTCCATGCTGTATGTGTTAAGTATCTCAATTAGCTTGTCTGCTTTCATTTTATGATTCAATTTTTTCCTGTCCTTGCTTCAGTCATCTATCGTCTTCAAAATTGCAAATATAAAAAAATAATTCCTCATCTTCAATGACTATTTTAGGGTATTGGGTATAGGGTATTAAGTGTGTTTGTGCCGTTCTGAATTATGGCAGAAAGAAATTGGCAAAGTGTTTTTTTTTAAACGCAACCTGCCGCCATCAATGACTTTAACAATGACTCAAAATACCCCTCTATGACTTATAACTTCAAACTTATAACTCCTAAAGCGTCCCGCAACTCATCCAGGCACAAATATCCGAACAAAATCAAGGCGACCACCAATAGTACTCTGGTCAGCCAGCTATTGCGAAATTCTTTGCCCACCCAATCGGAGCGTGAATTCATGTAGAGGAGCGTACCCGCCAGAAACGGCATGAACAGGGCGCCGATCACCGAATAGAAAACGATCAGCGCAACGGGTTTGTCCATGAGCAAAAGCGTTAAAGGGGGCACGGCTAACCAGAATAGATAAGCCCGATACCAGATGGAGCGAACGCTTAACAGCTCAGCACGCGGTTGTTTTGGCAGGCGTTTCATCAGGGCGACAAAATCACAAAATAGGTAAGGCACCCCTTGCCAGACCCCAATCATGGAGGTGGTCACCGCACCCCAGAATCCCAGCAAAAAAGCCCAGTGGCCCACATCACCTAACACATCGCCGAGCATGGCCGCCATTTTGAGGACCCCGTTGCTGCCGTCTATTGTCACCGCTTTAGTGTGCAATATCTGGGAAGCTAAAATCATCACGCCCAACCCGAACAGACCTGTGAGTACATAGGAGACGCTCAGATCGAAACGAACGAATTTCAATCCCCGCGTGCCCTGCCATTTTCTTTCTTTAATCCAGTAACCGTAAGCGAGGAGAGTCAAACTCCCGCCCACCCCACCAATGACACCCAGAATAAATTTTGGGCTGCCAGCCGGAATGGCGGCTTGCAAAATACTTTTGCTTATGGCGACGGTTGGCGGCGAGACCCAGAACGCGCAACCCAGAATGGTGACAAACATGAAAGCAATGAAAAATTTCATCAAGCGTTCAAATCGCTTGTAGCCGCCCCACAACACGATTGCCGCTGCCACCAGAGAGTGCAGGATTCCCCAGGCCGGCAGCGACCAGGCAGGGGCCATGGCATGCGCGGCCAATCCGCAAGCCGCAATTAGGGCGCCGCCCACAATAAACGACCACAGCACCAGGTAGATCAAAAAATATACTTGCACCCATTTGCCCAATTTCTGCACCCATCCTTCCAGCAAAGTGGTGCCGGTGGCTAACTGCCATCGGGCCAGACCTTCGTTCAGCACAAACTTCAAAAGCGCTCCCACGGCAGCCGCCCAAACCACCGCGTAACCATAACGCGAACCGGAGACGGCTGCGGCCACCATGTCACCGGCGCCAACGCCGGTGGCGGCAATGGCGATGCCAGGTCCTAAAACAGCCGCATACTGTTTCCATCCGCGTTTTGGGTTCTCGCTCTCAATCAATGGCAAAACAATTTTCAAGTTTGATGAAAATGGGTTCTAAACCTTTTCGCAGATACCTCTGTGAAAGAGGACTGACGCCTTAAAGCGGAAAGAATGCCCGAAACATTCCGAATGCAGATTAGGAATAGCAGATTACGGAATCACCATGTACATAGCGGGCAACTCCTTTTTTTCTTCCACATTCCGATTTCCTTAATCCAAAATCCTCAAATTTGTTTCGATATTCGATTTCAGGTGCTTTATGATAATCGACAAAACTCCATCTTTGTACTGCGCTAAACGCTTACGGATGTAAAATTGAGTCATAATATCGTTTTTCAGAATTCAATCAGCGTCAGGTGCCTGCGAAGACGGTGGATTGGGTTTGCTGCGATTTTGCACGATGGTAAAAAAGATGATCCCCATACCGAGCATGATGCTGACATCAGCGAAATTAAAAATGCCCGTGCGCAAGCTGCCTATGCCCATATTCATAAAATCCACTACCCGGCCGCCCTTGAAAATGCGATCGATGAGATTGCTGCTGCCCCCGCCCAAAATCAACGAAAGCGCCAGCACCTGCCAGAAATCAAAATGGCGATTTTTCAATAGGTAAACCAGTAAAAACAGCAGCAGCCCGCCGCTGAGAATGGTGAACAGGAAGGTACGGACTGGCAGGGACAATTTTGCGCCCAGGCTCAAAAAGGCACCGGTGTTTTCAGCGTACTGGAATCTGAAAAAATTGTCCAGATAGACGATGGGTTCGGCATGTTTTAAATTGTTGGAAGCGATATTTTTGCTGACCTGATCACAACCCACACAACCTCCCACTACGATGACGATCAGGAGAAATTTATGAGTATTTTTCATAAACGAACCAATTTTTTAAACCAATTATTGCGCGTTCAAAAACAGATATTTTGGAACAAGAACGGCGTAGATGTTTAGTTTAAATAGTGTCTAAACCAAAACAATTCCCTCTTCCCGAGGGCCTCCTGGCCGAGGGTTGATTCCTGCCTGGCTCAGGGGGGCCTGTCCTGAGCTTTGTCGAAGGGACGCCTTCACGAAGAGGTTTTAAATCGTTCATTTTTCGAGTTTTCGTTCAGACACTAAATTTAGCTGAATTTGGTAAGTTAATCTTTATGTTAACGTCAAAAAGCTGAACAAGATCCATGTCAATCCGTGGCTGAACAAACGCCATATCGAAATAAATAAATCAGAGACAATCTCTTAAAAATAAACAATCCTTTTTCTATGAAGGCAGTGGCGTCTTTTTCGATGTCGGTAGTTTCTGGATGGCGTCCAGAAGGTTTTCGCCGGACATTTTCATGGGGCTGCCGTCTCCACCCCGCATGCACATGATGATCTCTGCGAGAATGCTCACCGCCAGTTCTTCCGGCATGAGCGCGCCGATGTTCAATCCCACTGGTGCGTGAATTTCTTGAATCTTTTCCAGGGCAATGCCGCTTTCCAGCAGATCGCGAAATATCAGGAGATTTTTGCGTTTACTGCCAAGCAGTCCCACGTATCGAGCGGGGGTTTGGACCGCGGCCTTTGTGGCCAGATCGTCAAAACGGTGCCCACGGGTGGCTACCAGAATAAACGTGTTGTAATTCAGATCGAGCTCTTTCAGCGCCTGATCAAAATCGGCCACCAGCGTCGCGGCGGCTTGTGGGAAGCGCTCGGCATTCGAAAACTCCGGCCGATCATCCACCACGATGATTTTAAAGCCCAGAGGCAGAGCCAACTGGTAAACCGATTTTCCGATGTGCCCGCCCCCCATGATGACCAGCGTCGGCGGGGTGGTAAAGCCCTCGACATAAACTCCCGTGCCGTTCTCGCTTTCCAGAAAAGCTTTTTCGCCGGTCACGGCAATTTTAGCCCCCACCTCCGCAATTTTGCGTTGCAATTCAGAATCCTTGAGCGCCCCTTTCACGGATCCGTCGGCTTTGACCACGATTTTTTGCCCAACCTCCACTGCCTCTTCCGAACCGGACACCACCGTTGCCACCGCCAACGGCGGTCCCTGAGTGCAAGCCAGCACGATTTCCCTGGCGATGTTCAAAAATTCCTCGGGCAGCAGCAGCGGTTCGAGATAAAAATACATGGTGCCGCCGCACACCAAACCATCTTTGGCGGCAATATCCTCATTCAAATAATATTCACGCAATTGCGGCTTGCTTTTGTCGGCCAGCATTTGTTTGGCATAATGCCAGATATCGCCTTCCACACAACCGCCGCCCAGGGTACCCAGACTGCTGCCGTCCTGCCGGATAAGCAGTTTGGCTCCGGCTTTTTGTGGCGTCATGCCTTTGGTGCGCACCACCGTTGCCAGCACGCACGGTTGTTTTTTTTGAGCCAACAGCACGGCTTCTTCAATGACTTTTTGCATATCGTGCTCTGATTTTACGTTCCTCTTCACCCAGTTGCTGAATTCGGGTCATCACTTTTTTAGACAGGCTCAGATACGTTTTTCGGCTGGGCGTAAAATTCAACTCTTCATCAAATTTCATCGGTTCCCCCATCACCATGTGCACAACCGGCTCCGTTTCCTGGTTAAAGCTCAAGTTCTGGCGAAGCATTTTCCAGACCGAACTGGGAAAGCCCTGTAAAAAGACCGGCACCACATTCGGTCGTGCCCGGTAAATCAGCTCTCCGCAACCGGGTTTGCCCGGCAACAATGCGTACGGATCGGGACTCTGGTTGCGCGTACCTTCCGGATGGAACCCAACGAAATTATCTGGATGACTCAAAATATCCACCAACAGATCCATGGCATAGAGGTTCCACTGCCGGCGCTTGCCTTCGCGCACAAACGGCGGGTACATGACGCCCAGGGTTACCGTCAGATTCACCAGCAGCGCCAGCGGATTGTCATAAAAAAAGTTCGCCCGAATGGGAAAGTAAATATGATGATGCGCCCCATACAACTGAAATAGGCGGGCGGTAATCACAAACTGATCAAAAAAGGAGCGGTGGTTGGCCACCAGCAGCACGGCTCTGCTGGGATCGATCTTTTTAAAATTTTCAAAGCCGTGATCTTTCACGATGCGCGAGGTAACGAGCTCTATCCACGATTTACTAAATGTGGACTGGATTTTTATCAGCGGGCGTCGCAGCCAATGCGAGCGATTGATGAAATCGGTTACTTTGAAATTTACACGCTCAATGAATTTCAGCGTTTGCCACTGTTCGGTTGTGGGTGAAATACGCATTTTTCCTTTACTTTTTGAATTTCTATAATATAATATCTGAAACAAAATTTACAACAAAATTTCCTATGGTTTTCATTTCTTAATGGGTGGGGGCCGGCGGTGCTGAAAAGAATCGATTGACTTCAAAAAATAAATTTAATAAATTGTTAAATATATGCCGATTTTAACAAAATTTGCAGCAGGCCTTAGGCAGGGTCCCCAAAATGGCTTTTTATGTCATTCTGAGGAGTCCCTCGACAGGGCTCGGGATAAACTCCGCGACGAATAATCTCCAAATTTATGCATGTCTTTGGATTTCTTGACTTGGTTCGAAATCATACCTTCATTTTGGAGGGTCGTAAAAAAAGTTAAAAACGAGCGAATATCATCATACCGATCTGGATCGAATCAGGTTGTTTTCATGGCACTATTGAGACCACTCGACTCCACGCGGGGGTGAAGATAAAAGACTTGTTCAACGTTCCCAAAAGGACCCGAAAGGCCTTTGCGAGAAGTCCCGATTAATCTTTAATTATTAAACAATGAATATCGTTGCGACGTTGCATTCACCTCATTCAGCGAATTGGAACTGAACGATTGAAATAGAGCAAATGATCCTCTGCTAATTAACATTGCACAGTAGTTTATGTTCCGGAAAATATAAAATGTCTCTGAATCAGCAAAAAAAAATCAGTCCGGCCATCCCGAGCCTTGACAAGGCCGATCAACCTGAAATTCATTACTTACCGACGCCGGCTGAATTCGATTTCAACCAATGCCTGGTCTATCTCGGCAGGTCTCCAAAGGAAATACTGCACTTCATCGAAGGCGACACCCTTCGCAAGCTTATCAGCGTAAACGGGCGGCTGGTTCTCATGGCGCTCACCAGTTCGTCAGCAGGCGGCATTCGCATCCAGATCCTAAACGAGGTAGCGAGTAAGTCCACTATCCAGCGTGTAAAAGCGTATGTACGGCACTGGTTCGATCTGGACGCCGATTTACGTCCTTTCTACCGTTTAGCGGAACAGGATGCGCTGCTGAGGGAGCTGGTACGAAGATATTTTGGGCTGCGTATTATAAAAATCGACGACCTGTTTCAGGCATTGTGCTGGGCCATCACCGGTCAGCAAATTAATTTAGCCTTTGCCTACACGCTCTTTCAGCGCTTTATTCGATTGTATGGCGCAGCGTACGCTTTCGACGGGCAACCGTACTGGCTCTTTCCTACTCCAGCACGGATCGCGGGATTAACCGTGGTGGAATTACAACAACTGCAATTCAGCGCAGCCAAAGCGATCTATTTGATCGAGTTGGCCAAACACTTTGCCAGCCGAGAAATCAGCAGAGAATCCCTGGCAGCGCTGGGAGACTATGAGCAAGCCAAAGCCGCGCTGCTGGCCTTGCGCGGGGTGGGTCCCTGGACGGCAAATTATGTCATGATGCGCTGTGCGGGTTACCGTTGCGCGTTTCCCATCCAAGATATCGGACTGCACAACGCCATCAAACAACAGTTGAGGTTAACCAGAAAACCGAGCATCCTGGAGATCCAAAAATTAGCTGCGGGCTGGCACAACTGGCAGGCTTATGCCACTTTTTACCTTTACCGATCGTTGTTATGAGTGAATTTCAAACCGTTTTATACCAGTCGGGAATTGGCATACTGAAACTCACAGGCAGCACAGAGGGTCTGCACAGTCTAGAGTTTACCGATGAAAAATCTGCACAGCAAAACGGCACACCTGCCTGTTTACAGGAGTGTGTGCAGCAATTGAGCGAATATTTTCAAGGCAAACGAAAACATTTTGACTTAAAATTAAATCCATCCGGCACACCGTTCCAGCAAAGCGTGTGGCAGCAATTGTTGAAAATTCCCTATGGCCAAACCGCGACTTACCTGGACATTGCAGTGGCTATCGGCAAGAGAAAGGCCATCCGAGCGGTGGGCGCGGCCAATGGGCGCAACAAAATTCCCATCATCATTCCGTGCCACCGGGTCATCGGCAGCGATGGCTCGCTCATCGGGTTTGGTGGCGGAATCTGGCGCAAGGAATGGCTGCTCAAACACGAAAAAGTGGTGATGTTGTAATTCATGAACTCTGATTACTCAACCGTTGTATATGAAAATCGCGAGGTATTTTCAACTGATGTTTTATAAACAAAAAATCGTATTCACACTGTTATGCAGTGCTATGTTCACGATGTTGGCAACCTGCGGCAACGATTCAAATTCGAATTTCAGTACCTCTCCCATTGCTGAGGATTTTTCTTCCATCAAAGATCCGGCGGAAAGGTGGCGCGCCTACGGTTTGCGCAGCTATGTTTTCGAGCAGCTGCGAAACTGCTTTTGTGTGCACGGCGGTATTCCGTTCAAAATTTACATACAAAATGAGCAAATCGTCCAAATCACCAACAAAGCCACCGGCGAAGCCCTCGATTCGAACGATTTCCATCTATTCAAAACCGTGCCGCAACTATTCGAATTCCTGGAGTCCATCGATGCGGACAGTGTGGCGGTTTTCAACGTGCAATTCCATCCCCGCTTTGGATTTCCAAATTTCATTTATGTAGATTTCAGCGAACGAATCGCGGACGAAGAAATGGGATTTGTGTCGGCAAATTTAGAAAGACTTATAGACTAACGAAATGAATTCAAAGCCAGAGTTAAAATAAATGCAATCCAAAATAAAAAAGCCGCTTGAAGAGTGGCAGCAGCAGCTAACGCCCGAACAATTTCAGGTCACACGTAAAAAAGGCACGGAAAAACCTTTCACCGGTGCGTACTACCAATGTAAAGAAGAAGGGATTTACGTGTGCGTTTGCTGCGGCAGTGAACTGTTCAGCTCGAGAGACAAATTCGATTCCGGCTCCGGCTGGCCGAGCTTCACTGCGGCTGTGGATGCACAAAACGTGCGTTTTGAATCCGATAAAAGCCATTCCATGCAGCGCACCGAAGTGTTGTGCAGCCGCTGCGACGCGCACCTCGGCCACGTTTTCGATGACGGACCCGCGCCAACTCAAAATCGATTTTGCATCAATTCCGTGGCGCTGAAATTTCAGAAAAAATCTTGACCGCAAAAATAAAATACTCAAAACAACAAGGAAGAAATCAAACATGAAAGCGTTGAATATGCCGGTCCTGGGAAAGGCGGTGCCAGAATGGGGCAACAAATTATCGCGGGCGCTGGGGCGAGGATTTCTCACTCTCAGCGGCTGGCGGTTTGAAGGCGAGCTGCCCGATCTCCCGAAGTTTCTGATCGTCGTGGCGCCACACACCTCCAACTGGGATTTCGTCTATGGCATCGCCGCTTTGCTGGGCCTGGGAATGCGAGCGCACTGGCTGGGAAAACACACGCTGTTTCGCAAGCCGTTTGGCGGTTTCATGAAATGGCTAGGGGGCATTCCGGTAGATCGCTCCCAAAGCCACGGCGTAGTGGAAGATACGGTGGCCGAATTTAGCCAGCGACCACATTTCGTTCTCGGTGTGGCGCCGGAAGGCACGCGCAAAAAAGTGCAAAAATGGAAAACCGGCTTTTATTACATTGCCAAAGAGGCCAACGTACCAATTCTCACCGGTTTCATCGACTACGCACGCAAAGTCGTGGGCTTCGGCCCCACCATCTACCCCAGCGGCGACATCGACAGCGATCTGGCCACTATTCAATCGTTCTACGCTTTAATCGGCGGCAAGCATCCGAGTAAAGCGTAGTTTTTGAGAACGAAAAATCGGAAATGAGCGCTACAAGATCGAGGTATTTAAATTCGCTTATCGCCAATCGAGGTGGTAATTTTCATGGCGGCTTCGGTAACTTTCAAGAATGGGCATTTTAAACTCATTTATTTCATTTACACACAGCCATGCTGTGGGAGGTCACTACGGACAATAGAAAACCAGAGGGGTTCGAACACGCTCAAAAAACGGCTGAGAATTTTGCACAGGACAAAGAAAAAACCGGTCATCTTCTAAACGAGGCCATCAAAAAAGCTCAGCGCAACCAAACCCTGCTGAAGAGCATCTGGGAAGACCTGCAGGCGCTGTTTCGGCTTCTGAAGGCCTGGCGACGCGGCCAGTACCCGGATATTCCCTGGCAAACCATCGTCTTCGCCATCGCGGGAGTGGTTTATTTTGTCAACCCGTTCGACATCATTCCGGACTTCATCCCCGGCTCCGGTTATTTGGACGATGCCACGGTGATCGGATTTATCATCAAATCCATTCAAAACGACATCAAACAATTTACACAGTGGGAGAAAACGCAAACGTGATTCCGTACACTGTGGTCAAAATGGTGGCAATTTCATGAAAACCAAATGCTTGCAAATTTTCAGTGGAATGCTAACAATTAGCTTACTCATCATTTCGAGCTGTGAAATGGACCTGGAATCAAAAGTCGATGAACTGTTCAAACCTTATCGCGGCGGCCAGACGCCGGGCGCTGTGGTGATGGTGATTAAAAACGGCCAAGCCATTTTTAAGAAAGCGTACGGTTTGGCTCATCTCAACGAAAAAGTGGCCATGCAGACGCACTCCAACTTGCGACTGGCCTCGGTTACCAAACAGTTCACAGCAGCGTGCATTTTGTTGCTGAAGGAGCGCGCTCTACTATCGCTGGAACAAAACTTAATCGAAATATTTCCTGACTTTCCTGAATACGGACGCCAAATCACCGTGCGGCATCTGTTGCAGCACACCTCGGGGATGCTGGCATACGAATCCTTAATTCCCGACTCGGCCACGGTACAGGTGCGCGACAAAGACATTCTGCAAATGATGATGCAGCAAGATTCCACCTATTTTACTCCGGGCACGGCCTATCGCTACAGCAACTCAGGTTACGCCGTGCTGGCCATGATCGTCGAAAAAATCTCCGGCCAAACCTTCGCGGATTTTTTACAAAAAAATATTTTTCAACCGTTGAACATGAAAAATACAGTGGCATACGAAAAAGGCAAATCCGAAGTGGCGTATCGGTCGTACGGCTACGCAGAGGAAGACGGCCGTTTCATTTTCAAAGATCAAAGTCTCACTAGCGCGGTGCTGGGAGACGGCGGCATTTACACTTCTGTGGAAGATATGTTTAAATGGGATCAAACGCTCTACAGCGAACGGCTGTTGCAGCGCGCATCCCTGCATGCGGCTTTCACCCCCGGCGTGCTGGCGAACGGGGACACATTGGAGTACGGCTTTGGATGGCGCATCGACACCTACCGCGGACATGCCAGAGTGCACCACACCGGCAGCACCTGCGGTTTTCGAAACGTCATTCAACGTTACCCGACGGAACGGTTCACCGTGATCATACTCACCAACCGCGCCGAACCGGATGTGGTACCCCTGGCAAACAAGCTGACGGACTGGTTTTTAATCGAATCATGAAATTAACGCAAGAGTTGCTCTCGAAAGGATGAAAATCAAGAAATTTCGCAGCTCCGCCGGCCTGGAAATTTGGGTGGGGATGGACGATGCCAGCAACGACGCCTTGTCTTTCGACCTCGGGCATGCCAACGATATCTGGTTGCACGTGAGCGGGGCGCCGGGTAGCCACGTGATTTTACGCTGCGGGGAAGACAAAATCACTCCCGATCGCGACAGTTTGAAGCAAGCCGCTTCGCTGGCGGCCTGGTTCTCGAAAATGCGCCACGGCGGTAAAGTGCCGGTTTCGTATTGTCTGCTGCAACAGGTGAGTAAACCCCGACGCGCCAGAACCGGTACCGTGAATATCCGCCAGGCCCAAAAAATGCTGGTGCGGCCGGCGCTGCTGGAGGAGATTAGATAAGCTATCAACTTTGAAATTGGTATTTTTCACTTTGCATTTTGAATTCTTCATAAGGCCTTAGGGATTTTTTGCACAAAAATGCAAAAGTTCAGTGGTAATACTATAGATGTTCCCGGATGGTAAGCCTAAAGCGTGAACGGCTATCAGAATCAATATTGAAGACCTGTAAATAGTCAATCAGATCTGTGTGGAGTTTTCGAACACAAAATAAAAACCAGATAGTTTAAAATGTCTGCTGACAAGCCCAAAAGCGCCACAAATTCCAGTCTGCCGGAAACCCTCGCCGGCAACTATTTTGTATCGGCTTATCCGCCGTTTTCGAGCTGGCAACGAGAGCAGGTTTCCGAGCTACACAAAATGCTGCAAACCCCGCCAATGGCTTCGGCTGAAACTCCGCTCGGACTGTACGTGCACATTCCATTCTGTGAAATTCGCTGCATGTACTGCTATTATCTTTCCTTGGTAAAACGAACTACCGAACAGGTGGACGACTACATCGACGCTATACTGCAAGAACTGAGCCGCTACCAGCAATCCTCAATTTTGGCGGGTCGCCAGCTCGAGTTTGTTTATTTTGGCGGCGGCACTCCCTCCATCCTCACACCCGAACAAATTGCGAAACTCACCAGCGGAATTCAAGCGCGTTTCCCCTGGCAGCAGGTAAAGGAAGTCACCTTTGAATGCGCGCCGCGCACGGTCACCGCGGAAAAGCTGCAGCAGCTCAAAAAAGCCGGCGTCACCCGCCTGAGTCTGGGAGTGCAGCAATTCAACGATGAGATTTTGCGATTAAACGGCCGCGTGCATCTCATCAGCGATGTGGAGCGCGCGTACGAGCTCATTCAGAAAGCCAACTTTCAGGTGGTCAACTTGGATCTCATGGTGGGGCTGCTGGGCGAAAACGACGACACTTTCCTGACCAGTCTGGAACAAATCATCCGTATGGCGCCCGACAGCGTCACCATTTATCAGCTCGAAATACCGTTCAATACGCCGCTGTACCGCGAACTGAGCTCCGGCAAACTCAGGGATTACCCGCCCTCATGGGATGAAAAAAGGGGCCGCCTCTCCCGCGGCTTTTTAAAATTGCAGCAGGCCCAATATCAGATCCGCAGCGCTTACACCGCCGCTCGTAGTGCCCGCGCCCGGCGATTCATCTACCAGGACGAGCAGTACCACGGCGCCGATTTGCTGGGAATCGGCGCATCGGCTTTCTCCTACCTGCAAGGACTGCATTTTCAGAACCGGCCGCCGGTGGACGCTTACCTGCAGATTCTCCAGGAACAGCAACTGCCTGTGGAACGCGCCTACCCTCTCAGTGAAAATGAACGAATGGTGCGCGAATTCGTGCTGCAGCTCAAACTGGGCTCTGTGCAGGGACGTTATTTTCAGGAAAAATTTCAGGTGGATGTTTTTGAACGCTTTCGGCAAACCATTCGAAATTTTAGCCGACAGGGTTTCATGCAGCAAAAAGGCGACCGACTCATTCTCACACTTGAAGGACTGCTGCGGGTGGATCGGCTGTTGCCGAACTTTTATTTACCCCGGCATCAGGGAGTGCGGTATTCTTAAATTTCGCAGCCACAAATCCCGCAAATCCAATTCTGTAAAATCAATTCTCGATCCCGAACCCCCCTAATATTTGATTAATTGATCCACTCTTTCTACATTTATACCCTGTAAATTATACCCTATCCCCATGCCCCCTCTGCTTCGGCCATCAAGACAAAACTGACTAATTCGCGTCCATCCGTAACCGTCATTCCCGAGTGCTCCCTGCTTACAATATACAAGGACAAGTTCATTGGGAATCCCGTGCTTAACGGAGCAATGGATTCCCGCTTAAAAATTACGGGAATGACAAAAAAACGCTCTTTACGGATGGACACTAATTATCCTTAAAATAAACATTTAGTTTATTTTTCCTTGCTTTTTTTAAATTATTTACATAAAATAGAATGATTAATCGTTACGAACAGTCCGTTCTTATGCAGGTCATTTTCTGTAAATTTGTCTCGCGGGGAACTTTCTGTGTCGTTTGTTTTTAATTTTTTTTAGAGGAGTTTTTATTAATATGGAAGAGCGTGAAACGGGCGTTGTAAAATGGTTCAATTCATCTAAAGGTTACGGTTTCATCGAAAAAGACAGCGGCGACGACATCTTTGTCCACTACTCTTCGATCCGGGGCGATGGCTATCGTTCTCTGGAAGAGGGACAACGAGTCGAGTTTTCGGTCAAAAATAGCGATAAGGGTCCACAGGCACAGGATGTAGTGAGTATAGAGCAATAACCAGATGAAATGATGAAAGTGCGATGTAAAACAATTTACATCGCACTAATTGTTTAAACGCGCTTTCCATTCCAACCTATCCCCGATTGACAAATTTTACACTTCTCAAATCTGCAATAAATCCATAGCCGCAAATGCGGGACCACTTTAAGTAGTGATTGAACGAAAACTATTAATAAAGTTGTCATTGCGAGCTTTTGATGACCTATCGTCATTTTTCTAAAGCAGAACAGGTTGCCTGTCCATGAAAGTCCCGCGGTGTGTGCGGGACGAAGCAATCTCATACCCTGCCTAATAGTGAGATTGCTTCGCTGAGAAGTCCCGAAAGCATTCGGGACAATGACATGAAGAATCGAGTTTTCGTTCAGACAATAAGTAGGCAAAATAATAGTGAATTGCCGTCACAAATAACAATTCCTGCAGAATTTCCTTGACATAATTCATAAATATGTTAAACTTATTCAATCAAAGAGAAAATAAACTCAACAGCCGGCCTGATTTCATGGAAAGATGGGCGGCCTTTTTGAGACAGTCATTATTTTCAATTTTGAGATGTTCATTTGATCAGCCGTGTTCAGCCTGCCTACCATCCGATAAAACAACCGAGTTTCAAACATGCCAAATGACGCCAAAACTTCACCCGAGCAAGCCATCGCCATTATCATGGTGGAGGCGAAAACAAGCAGCGGAAAAATCGTTCTGCCGAACGGCAAACCGATGATGCTGGACCAGTACAAACAGATGAAGACAGTTACCATTCCGGGACACATCGTCATTCGACCGGGCGAAACCCTACGAATGGGCCGGGACAGCTCTAACGAGTTGGTTCTCGATATTCCCAATGTTTCGCGCTTTCACGCCATCTTAACCGCCACTTCTTCATCGGTGCGGTTGAGCGACCTCTCCAGTACTAACGGCACTTTCGTGAACGGCAATCCGGTCTCTACGCCAGTTAAACTGGATACCGGCGATATTGTGGATGTGGGCCCGGCGCAATTGAAAGTGGAGCTGCTCGCAAGCCTTCAAACTCGCACCAATCTCACCTTAGTCGGCACCAAATTTGATCCCATCACCACCGCCGGCAACGTAACCGTGCTGGTTGCAGATGTCTGTGGTTACACCAAACTCAGCGAAGAGCTCCCCTCCGAAGACATCGCGCACATGCTGCAGCGCTGGTTTGAGCTGGCGTCAAATATCATTAAAAAATTTAGCGGCAACATCGACAAGTACATCGGCGATTGTGTGATGGCATTCTGGAAAGGCACGGACGAGAACGCCAAACAGTTTGCCATCGAGGCTACCAAAGCCGCCGTTGAAATCAAAAAGCAAACGAAATTGCTGTCTGAAAGTGAAAAATGGCCGCACCGAGATTTCTATTCCTGGGATTGCCGGGTGTCGCTGAACACCGGTCAGGTGATGATCGGCAAGGTGGGCGACCGCGGCGCGCGGGATTTTACCATTTTAGGCGATGTGGTCAACGTGGCTTTTCGCCTCAACACCGTGGCGGGCTCCCGCGGCTACGATTTTGTCCTGGGCGACGGCACTGCGAATCATGTTAAGGAGGCTTTTAAGTTAACCAGACTGGGGCCGGTGCAGGTGAAAGGCCGCAGTCAAAAGGTGGTGGCTTTTACTCTGTCCTGATTTTAATAAGCGCGAACATTGCGTTCGATCAACGCGCAATCGTTTCTGATCGGCAAAGCGCCACGATTCGAACGAAACAAAGGCGCCACCAGTCATTGATTAAATCAATCGTTAACCATCTCTCGAAAGGAGACAATTGGTCACCATGAAGCTCAAAGTAGAATATCAACATTTACCGCAAAGCGTGGAAGAACCCTCTCGACGCCAGTTTCTGAAGCGATTCATGGGCGCCGCGGCGGCTTCCACTCTGTTTCCAGTTTTAACTTTCGCCAATTCAGAAACGCTTAGCAAATCGTTAGAAAACACCAGCCCCTCTCTACCACCGGCTGCCGCAAATGATGAAAATTACTGGCACCTGGTAAAAGAACAATTTCCCATTCGACCCGGGCTGATCATGATGAACGCAGCCAATCTCTGCCCTTCGCCCTACCCGGTTTTTGAAACGCTGTTCGATTTGAGCCGGGATGTGGATGCGGACATCACTTTTCAGAACCGCAGCAAATTCAGGGATATCTTCGATCAAACGCTGCAAGCCTTAGGAACCTACCTCGGCGCAGAACCCGATGAGCTGGTGGTTACCCGCAATACCACCGAAGGCAACAACCTGGTGATCAACGGTCTGGACTTGCAAGCTGGCGATGAAGTCGTGATCTGGGATCAGAATCATCCCACCAACAATGTCGCCTGGGACGTGCGGGCGCAGCGGTTTGGATTTACTGTAAAAAGAGTCAGCACGCCGGCGTATCCCAAAACGCAAGCAGAGCTCGCTCAGACATTTCTCAAGGCTTTCAATAAAAACACGAAAGTGCTGGCTTTTTCGCACGTTTCTAATATTTCAGGTGTGGCACTGCCAGCCCAGGAGCTCTGCCAAAAAGCACGCGAAAAAGGCATTCTGACTCTGATCGATGGCGCTCAGACTTTCGGTGTGACCGCACTTGATCTGCACGATCTGGGCTGCGACTTTTTCACCGGCAGCGCGCATAAATGGTTCCTGGGTCCGAAAGAGACTGGAATTTTGTACATCCGTAAAGATCGCATTGAAGGTTTATGGCCCATGGTAGTCGGCGTTGGCTGGGAAAAAGCCCGCGAAAAAGGCGCGCGTAAGTTCAATACCTTTGGCCAACGGGATGATGCCGCCATTGCGGCCATGGGCAAAACCGCTCTGTTCCACAACCAGATCGGCAAAGAAAAAGTAGCAGCTCGCGTAGGTCAGTTGACCACCGCTTTGCAGGCTGAAATCCGCGAGCAAATACCCGACGCCCGCTTTATTTCCCCTCAGTTGCCGGAGCTCAACGCGGGCATCGTGGTTTTTACTCTGCCAAATGTTGACCTAAGCAAAGTCCTGGCAACGCTTTATCATGAGCACAATATCGGCTGCACGGTTTTAAGCGGAGATTTTAAGGGCATTCGTCTGTCGCCGCATATTTATAACACGCTCGAAGAAGTCGAAACCGTGGTGAAGGCGATTAAGACTCTGGTTTAATCAAGCGTTCAAGCGTGATAACCATCCAGGTCTGAAAGACCTGGATAGTTTGAATAACACATTCATTGTAAAAAACAGTGCAATCCAATCTTACTGAACAAACCTTCCAGGTTTTAAAAACCTGGAAGGTTTGATGAGACAAAACCATGCAATCCAAACCGAATTCGCCCCGCATCGTCCAGCTTTCCTGGGGACGCATGAAAATCGAGGGGCAGAACGAAATATTCAAAGACGCCAAGCTTTATCCCGGTGGCGCCAGAGAATGGGATTGGCGTGAAACCGGCACCCGGCACATACCGGGCATTCAACCCGCAGATGTTCATGAATTGCTGCAGCACGGCGCCAAAGTCATCGTGCTTTCCAAAGGCATGGACGAGCAACTGCAGGTGCCTCCAGAAACCTTGAATTACCTGCGTGACTGTAAAGTTCAAGTGCATATCCATCAGACCGAAGAAGCGGTACGCCTCTACAATGAGTTGTGCCAGACCGCATTGGTAGGTGGTCTGTTTCACTCGACTTGTTGATAAACCACCGCTGAATCCACCGGCGCAACAATCAATTTGAAGAAGCTATCGAACGGTTTAAATTAAGTGTGGAAATGGTTCCCGAATCTTTTAACGCGTACGACCGTCTGGGTGAGGGGTATGGTCGAGCCGGCAATAAAGAGCTGGCCATTGCCACCTACAAAAAATCGCGGGCGCTGAATCCCAAAAATGAAAATGCGGTTAAGATGTTGGAGAAGTTAAACGCGCAGTAGGCTTTCAATCCCCCGGCCATAATTTCAGGAATTTATTTTATTCGCCTGTACGTTTCAAAGCGGTAGCCGTCCTGCGGTTGGGATTCAACCAGTGTAAATTGCTCTTTCAACAAATTCTGGTATTCAGGGAAAAACGCATCGCCCTCATAATCCCCTTCCACAATGGTGAGTTCGAGTTGATGGGCTAAATGCAGCGTTTTTTGGTAAACCGTTTCGCCGCCAATAATAAATACCTGGTCTTGACTGGCCACGGCTTTGAACGCATCTTCCAACGAAGGAAACGTAACCACCTGGGCAAATTCAGGAAACGATTTACGAGCTGTGAGTACGATATTTTTACGTCCGGGCAGGGGTTTGCCCAGACGCTCCACAATGGACTCAAATGTCTTCCGTCCCATCAAAACCGTGTGCCCCAATGTCAGCCGTTTGAAGCGTTTCAAATCTTCGGAAAAATACCACGGCAGTTTACCCGCTCTGCCGATCACGCGGTTCTTTTCGGCCACGGCAGCGATGATTACTATTTCCGGCCGCGCCATTAAACTGCCACGTCAAATTTGATGGCCTCGTAGCACTGGTAGTTTATGAGCTTGAAGTCCTCAAACTGTAGCGTGTGAAAGGGTTTCTGCGCAATTTCCAGGCTTGGCAGCGGCAGCGGCTGTCGTCGGAGCTGCTGTTTGAGGCTGTCGATGTGGTTTACGTAGATATGCGCATCGATGAGGGTATGGGCAAATTCGCCGGTTTGTAATTCTACTTCCTGCGCGATGGCCTGCGTGAGCAGGGAGTAGCAAGCTAAATTGAACGGAATGCCGAGGGCGATGTCAGCGCTGCGCTGAGTCAGGTGGCAGTTCAAACGTCCGTTCTGCACATTCAACACCCAGGTGATATGGCAAGGCGGCAGCTTGCTGACCACGGCGTTGGCCGGATGCCAGGCCGTGATCACGATTCGACGCGAGTCGGGATTGCGTTTTAGCTCATCGATAGCCCAGCCAAGCTGGTCGAACGAAAGCGAACCATCCGCTTCTTTGCGGACGTGCGGATTGCTTGCATCCACCAGCACCTCGGCGCCCAAAGCGATGCTTTTTGCGGGCACCGGGTAGCGCCGCCAGTATCGCCCGTAAGCGGTTTCGAGATTGCCCGTTTCGTCGGCCCAGCTATCCCAGATTTTGGTGTATTTTTGCAGGTCGCGAATATGATCTTCCCCCGAAAGATACCAGAACACCTCGCGCAGCATGGCATCGAAATTGACTTTTTTTGTGGTTAAAAGCGGGTAGCCTGCGCTGAGATCCACGCGGTAGAACTCCGCAAACGTGGAAATGGTGTCCACCCCCGTACGGTTGGACTTCAGCTTGCCGTTGGTTAATACCCGCTCCACCAGGTCTAAATATGCTCGCATTTTTTAATAATCGATTTTGGTTAAAATTTGAAGGTTTCAAAAAATATAGCTTATAAAATAGTAATATGCAAATAGTTTGGTGGCTAAAAATCCAATCAAATGTGCCAGAGTTTAATTTCTTTGTTGAAATTATAAAATTTGTTTTACATATTTGGCACTAATTGGAGGAATTTTTGGTGGACCAGCTTGGCTTGAGGAGGTGAGGAGAGATAAACACCGTAAAGAGCCTGTGTGAAAACGATCAAACAGCGTGTCTGTCATTCTGTAGGAATCTTTTTAGATTGAACGTAAAGTGCTGTTTATTAAAAAGATTCTTCCAGAATGACATCCAGGGAAAACGAAGTTTAAAAGGGTTACACAGGTACTTTTCACACAACCTCTAAAGCGTGAACACCTACTCCGCGTCTTTGCTTGATACTGTTTTTGTTTTTTGAGCAAGAAATTTATTTACTCTTAAGCGTCTAATTTAGGAGAAACTCATGCACGACCCACGTTTCGACCAATTATCAGATGTTCTGGTCAAGCATTCCACTAAAATTCAATCCGGGGAAAGCGTTCTCATCGAAGCCTTCGATGTACCTCAGGAAATGGTCATCGCCTTAATCCGCAGAATTCGCTCAGCCGGCGGCATTCCCATGGTGACGGTCAAACAAAACCGCATCCTGCGGGAGCTGGTGCGTAGTCAGAAAGCGGAAATCATGCAGCAGATCGGCGAGTACGAAGCGTTCAGGATGGCCAAAGCCAAAGCTTACATTGCCCTGCGCGGCAGTGAGAACATCAGCGAGATGTCAGATGTGCCCTCCGAAGCCATGCGGCTTTACGAGAAACATTGGATGAAGCCAGTACATCTCGACATTCGCGTGACAAAAACCAAATGGGTAGTGCTACGCTGGCCCACGCCTTCCATGGCGCAGCAAGCACAGAAAAGCACCGAAGCGTTCGAGCAATTCTTTTTTGACGTCTGCACCCTCGATTATGAAAAAATGGAAAAAGCCGCACAACCTCTGGCCAAGCTGATGCAGGCTACCGACGCGGTTCACATCACCGGGGCGGGCACCGACTTAACCTTCAGCATAAAAGACATCCCGGTGATTTCCAGCGCCGGCGCACACAACATTCCCGATGGCGAATGCTTTACCGCGCCTGTACGGGATTCGGTAAACGGTACGATTCAGTTCAACGCCGCGTCAATTTACCAGGGCACCGCTTTTAGCAACGTGAAGTTGACCTTTGAAAATGGCAAAATTGTAGAAGCCACAGCCAACAACCATCAACGACTTCAGGACATTCTCGATACAGATGAAGGCGCCAGATACGTGGGAGAATTTGCCATCGGGTTTAACCCGTACATCACCTCCCCCATGCTGGACATTCTTTTCGATGAAAAAATTGCCGGGTCGTTTCATTTCACACCCGGAAACGCCTACGAAGACGCGGACAACGGCAATCGCTCGAACATTCACTGGGATTTGGTTTGCATTCAAACACCGGAATACGACGGCGGTGAAATCTATTTTGACGAAAAACTGGTGCGGAAAGACGGGAGGTTTGTGCTGCCGGAATTGGCTGGTCTCAATCCAGAAAATTTGAAATAATATTTCCACTTTTTAACTCTGACAGGGTTTAAAACCCTGTCAGAGTTAAATTCACCGTAGAATATTTCATCAACCAAAGGAGGGAAAACCGTGGCAAAATCAAAAGGTGAAAATATCATTCGAACGGGGGCGTATCCTGAGCTGACCATGCCCGCGGTGCTGGTGGGATATCTTTTGGGCTCGGTCATCGCCCTGAGCATCGGCTATGCGGCCCTGATTCTCGGCTTTTCCATCGAAGGCTCGGAGCTGGCGGCGATTTTAGGTTTTGGAATTTTGAGAGGTATTTTAGGTCGCAACAGCATTGTGGAAAACAACATCAACCAGACCGTTGCCAGCGCGGTGAACGGCGCTTCTGCGGGCATGATGTTTTCGGTACCGGCCTTGTTTATTTTAGGAGAGACCAATTTCAATCCGTATTTGATGGTGTTTGCCTGCATCGCCGGCGCTTTTCTGGGAATCGGTTTTATCATCCCCCTGCGCAAGCAAATGATCGACTACGAGCGTCTAACCTATCCGGGCGGTGTGGCCGTAGCGGCGATTCTCAAATCTCCGGGAGCGGGCATTCGAAAAGCCATTCTGCTGCTGGTAGGCGCGGCCCTAAGTGGGGTCATTCATCTCATCAGTCAAATCTCCGGATATTCGAACTGGGATCTCGGCAGTTTAATCGGTATGCCAGACTACATGAACGGCGTCTGGTATGTGTCTTTGCTTACCATCGGCGTGGCCTTCATCGCCGGCAAAGGCGGCTTTTTCTTCATCATCGGCGGCTATGTTTGTTACTGGATTTTGGCGCCCATCCTTTCAGCCCAGGGCCTGCTGCCGACGGCAGAAGTCCTCGAGGCCGCTGGCAATACCATGCCTAACTATTTGCGTATAACTCTGTTTCGACCCGTGGGCATCGGCATGCTCATCGGGGGCGCGATTTCCGGCATTGTGCTGGCCCTGCCGCTGATCATCAGCGCGGTCAAAAGCATGCAGAGCGCGGCCAAAACCAAAAGCCGCATCTCAGCCGACGAGATGCCCATTCGTTTGCTCTACATGGGCATTGGGGGCGCAGCAATTTTGCTGTTCGTCATCGCCATCTTTTCCACCGCAGAAGTGGGACTAGTGCGGGGAGGTTTGATGGCCCTGCTCGGCACTGTGTGGATCTGGATGGCCGGCGTGATTTTGTCCGAATGTATCGGCCGAACAAACTGGTCGCCTTTGAGCGGTATGACCCTCATCGCCATCACCATTCTCATTTTCATCGCCAGCGGCATCGGCGACAGCGCGGCGATTATTTCCTCGGTGATCGTAGGCGCAGCCGCGTGCGTGGCCATGGCGCAAGCAACGGATTTGATGCTCGATCTGAAGACCGGTTACTTGGTGGGCGCCACTCCGAAAATGCAGCAATTTGGTCAGTTTCTCGGTGCCTGGTTGGGGCCCATTTTGATCATGTCGTTGATCTTTATTCTGCATGAAGCCTACCAACTGGGCAGCAACATTTTGCCCGCACCGCAGGGTCAGGCGCTGGCCAGCATGATCAGCGGTATTCTGGGCGGAGATGTGCCCGTGCAAAAATACCTTGCCGGCGCGGGTCTAGGCGCCATTCTCAGCGCCAGCGGCATCGGCGGTCTAGGTATCCTCGTGGGGCTCGGATTTTATCTGCCGTTCAACATCGTCCTGACTTACAGCCTCGGCACGGGTTTGCGACTTTTTTCAGACTGGAAATACGGCCACAAATTCAGCGACGACGTCGGCATTCCCGTGGCCGCAGGCTTGATCGTCGGCGAAGCGCTGGTCGGCGTGGGATTTGCGCTGTACTATGTTTTTTCGGCGTGAACTTTCTGAAAAATCGTCATCGTCAATGAAAACGATTATCTGAATTAATTAAACCAGAAATTAGCCATTTTTTCTTAGCCAATTCTTCATGGCT
>JBHHXN010000066.1:0-25198 GCA_046757025.1 bacterium | reverse complement strand
GTGCCGAGGGTTGAGCCGCTACGTGTGATTTCCTGCCCACCCAATAGTTTAGACAGGCCAAAGTCGATGATCTTCACTGTGCCGTCCTCCTGCACGATGATGTTCGTAGGTTTGATGTCTCGATGAACGATGCCTTTCCCGTGTGCTTTGATCAATCCCTGCGCAATTTGAATGGCAATGTCAATCCCTTCTGCGACTTTCAGTTCACCCTGAGCTATTTTTGCTCTGAGAGTCTGGCCTTCGTAGTAGGCCATACTGATGAATGTGAGGCTATCTGCGTTTTTATCAATTTCATAAATTGTGCAGACATTCTGGTGATCCAGGGCAGAAGCCGATTGCGCTTCGAAAATGAAACGTGCGTTGGCTTCCAGGTCGCGGGTTAAGTCGGGTGGCAGGAATTTCAGCGCCACCGGGCGCTTGAGTTTGGTGTCCTCTGCTTTATACACCACCCCCATGCCGCCTTCGCCAATTTTTTCGACAATTTCATAGTGAGAGATTATTGAACCGATCACAAGAACAACCCTCGAGAATCAAATTCCTCTAGCTTATGGTGTTAGATAAGATGTTGATTATGGGGTGTGCAGATTATAAATACAGGAAATATTTTCAAAATAGCGGTAAAAGTATAAAATATCAAGCAAATTCTTAATTTATAGGTAAAACCTCACTAACGAGGAGGGAGTCTCTCGTTCCCAAATTTTATTTGGGAACGATTGGGGGCCCCAGAAAGACTGAGAATTTACAGTTATAGAATTTAATCACTATGGAGATTTAGTCATTTCAAATCCGGTAAATAAAAAAAAGCCCGATTACAAAACGTAAACGGGCTTGATGATTGTTAAAATGTTGAGTATAATTTTTTTATTCGATTAACACCATTATTCAAATTTGAACAAAATCCTCAACCTCCATTCTGTACAGCTACACGCCGCAGCAGTGTTTTTGTTAGATGTTTTTATTAAAATATTGAGCGCCCATTGATACCGGCAATAAACAAACTATTCCTACTATTATTGGAACAATTGTGTACCCAATAAAATGAATAGCAAAACCCAACTTCTCTCCCCAAAATTATTTTATAGGTTCAAGTTTTTTAAACTGTTCTGGTTTATTCTTTCTGGCGATAAAGCTATAAATGCCATAAGCGAATGCAGCTATTCCAATACCCATTGATATAAAATCCATAGTTCCTTCCGTTTTATTTTTTATTCACCAAACAGACCAGGCATGCTGGTTCCGGCGCTCTTACGTGGTTAACTTGTTTAAGAGCTCGAGCCTTCCTCAGAGCTCGGTGCGAAGGCAATTCTCCAAAATTTGATTTTGCCATCGGGTTGATATTTAAGCACTAAAAGAAAATTATTCGCAAACTCGCCGGCAGCGCCATCTTTTGCTGTCTGGGTGCCGTTGGCAACGCCATGCAGCACGACGGTATCTCCGATTATTTCAATGCCATGGTAATCATGGCCAAAATCATCGATGCTTGCCATCGCCAGTAACCCGGCATAGAATTCTTTAAAAGCGGCCTTTCCTTCCACCAGCGGAATTCCAGGAACCAATGCGACAATATCGTCGGCCACGTTGGTCATGACGCCATCGAGGTCGCCAGCTTTTGCATACTCCTCGTGGGATTTCATCATGTCCTTGGCATCCTGAGTCGGGTTGCGATTTGCACAAGCCAGGACCAGGCACAACAGCACGAGAGCTAACTTTCTCATAATATTCCTACTCCTTATTAGTTTAAAATCATGAATTGAAATGAATACTCCCCGCAGCAAGCTGACGAAGTATCTTACTTGTCATTCCCGCAATCTTTTTAGCGGGAATCCATACCTTCACTGACTTCTGGATGCCCGATTATCCCGACACTCAGTATTTTTAAAAATAGGAAAGTCGGTATGGGCATGACACCTTTCAAAAAACGAAGCAAGCTTCGGGGAATTATACCCGAAGAAATTAAAGGTCGATTAAAATAAAGTAGAAAACACCTTCGAATCAGTTACCCCATCACCTATCGCCGCTGTTCTCCCGCCGAGCTTAGCCAGGTGCGTAGCAGCAGCTTGTAAGGCAAAAAGTGCCGAGATAGTAGAACCATTCTTAATTAAAATTGCAACAATAAGTCATTGCGAGTCCCGCGTTTTGTGCGGGACGAAGCAATCTCCTAACTTGCTGAAAATCAGGAGATTGCTTCGTCGCTTCGCTCCTCGCAATAACAAGAATGATAATTTGGTATCACAACACTAGCGAATTACACCGAACTATTCTTAATCGATTTCTACCGCAATAAAGCCAGCTTTTTAACTTGCACAAATTGTTTCGTTTGCAACCGATATAGATAAACCCCGCTGGCCACTGCTTTACCGGTATCATCTTTGCCATTCCATTGCACGGAATAGATTCCCATGGATTGCACCGCGTCCACTAAAGTTGCCACCCGTTGACCTAACAGACTGAAGATGACTAATTTAACTTCTGATCTTTCGGGCGTCTGATATTGAATGGTGGTCTCCGGGTTAAACGGATTGGGGTAGTTTTGATGAAGCGCAAAAGTCGTAAGGCCAGCGGCAAGATTGTCTTCGACAGAAGTCACTAACGGGTCATATTCATACACTCTTCTAAGCTGGTCCCCATGAGGATAAGGCGCCGATGAGCCAGCCATCAGGTAAACACGTTCATTCACCACACTATAACCCATGACAAACCAGTTGAATGGCATGTTTGGCAATGATGTATCCCATGTATCAGTAGTCGGATCATACCTCCATTGATTGCTGTGAGCCGGTCGGCCGCCGTAGTTAGTACCGCCAAAAATAAATATCTGACCATTAATAACAGCCGTGGCCTGACCTACTCTGGCTTCCGGCATGCCAGCTTTCGGAGTCCAGGTGTCGGTTGCCGGATCATACATTTCCACAACCTTGGTAGCAGGCCCACCCTGGCGTAATAAACCACCAAAGACATATATCTTTCCGTTTACCACGCCACAGGTTGGCGCCCACCGGGCGGTTGGCATATCTTGTTTTGGCGTCCAGGTATCGGTCACTGGATCATACATCTCCACTTTTTTAACTGGAGGATCCCCAGCAATTACATAGATTTTTTCATCGATCACGCCCGCACAAACACCATACCTTGCGGTCGGCATATCTGCCTTCGTTGTCCAGGTACCGGTCGCTGGATCATACTCCTGTGTTGTTGCAAATACAGTTCCCTTAGGACAACAACGATTAGTACCTCCAAATGCATAAATCTTCCCATTTATAGCGCTGGTAGCTAAAAACCCTCTACCCGTTGGCATAGGCGCTTTTGTCGTCCAGGTATTAGATCCCGGATTGTATTCTTCCACATTTATATAGCCGCCCACTCCACCGATCGCATATATCCTTCCATTGACCGCGCATGATGATAAAAACCATCTTGGCGAGGGGATGTCTGCTTTCCGTGTCCAGGTGCCACCCTGTGCCAGGCAGATGGATGCCGTACCCACGAAACCGGTTGCAAATAGCATGATGATAATTGACATAAAAGTGGAGTACATTGAATAAAACCTGATATTCTTCTTCATGGCTTTTTCCTCCAAATTATATGAGAAGTATGATAAGTGTTTTCTCTCAGACTCTCGGCCGGACTTTCAATTTACAACACAGGTGGCAAGATGGTATCTACCGATGTTCATGCTGGCACCTAACTCTGACAGGGTTTGAAACCCTGTCAGAGTTCGATATAGCTCAAAAGGCAAGAATTTGAATCACTTCCACCCGTTATTATTATCTCGTTCCTTTGGCATAGCCAATCTGCCCGAATGAACTGTTCCAACTTGTAAACCACAAGTGATATTCGCCGTTAAATTTTAGCAATTCCGATGAATAATAATTGCTTCCGAATCCGGGGTGGGTATTGACAATGGGATTGTCGCCAGATTTTGCCCAGGTCTCACCATCTTGGGAGCTGGCGTACCCCAGCCATTGAGTCGTTACCGGGGCGTCTGCTCCGGAATAGACCATCTCATAACGGTCATACGTGTTAGCAAGCAAATCGCTGGAAACCTTTACAACCACAGCGCCCCAGGCTCTCTGCGAATCCCACTGGCCGGCGGCTCCCCGCCTGATGGCTCTTCCTTGTTTGCTCCAGGAAATCCCATCCGATGAAGTCGCATAGCCTGTTGCCGATTGGTTATTTGTCGACCAGGGACCTGTTCCACCATTGTACCACATTTTGTAAGCACCATCCTCTTTGAGAACCGTAGAGACGCTGATTCGCTGATCCTCCCAGCTTCCGGCAGGGCCAGTTTCCATCACCGCATCGGCATGCTTAGTCCAATTAATGCCATCGGAAGACGTGGCGTAGCCGATTTTTTTGTGAGTTGGGTCGCCTATTGCACCTGCACCATACCACATCTTAAAAGTGGTGCCGTCTTTTATGACCTCACATTCCCCAACATCGTCCCGTTCCCAGGAAAGGCTGGCGGACAAAACCGGGTTGCCGGCATACTTATGCCAATTCTGCCCGTCCAACGACCAGGCATAGCCGATCCTGGCGACGTCGTTATTGTCAAAACCAGTAAACCACATCCGTAGTGTATCCCCATCTTGTATCACAGATGGCCACCAGACGCCATTCTGGTCCCACTCGCCCGGCGCGCCGACACTTAAGACACGCGCACCAGTCGTGTCCGAAACAACCAGGGCAAAAGTTGGTTGGAGTAACCGGGTTAGCGTATCTTCCGGATTGGGCGGTTCCGTGGCGCTCTCCTTACTGCAGCCACTAACGGCAAAAATGACTGCAACGGTTATGGCTGCACCAAGTATTGCAAAATAGTTTAATTTAAACTGAAGCTTCATGATTTTATCCTCCTAATTAACTAAGAATGTTTTTGTTCGAGTTTCAGGGGTAATGACTCAAAGGATGTGCCAAAAAATCAGGGAGGAATGATAATAAAGTTTACTCCTTAATAAATATAAATTTACGGAAGCGGCTTTAGAGGATGAAATATCGCTATTGCAGGGGGTGAAATTGCGAAGGTTTTTACGCAGCAAAAGGGGAGATTGTTTTTAATGGGGTTATGTGCGAAGTTTTTGAAGCGATCACAGGTTCAGAATTCCCCGTTCAGGTGAACCTTGAATGTCATTCTGCCAGGAATCTTTTCGCAAACTCAGGCTAATTTAAGTTCAAATATCCGTGCTGGAATCCAAAAAGATCCTTTCAGGATGACAGAAAAAATCCATACTTAATGACATCGTCTAAACCCAGAACTTTGAACCCGTTAACGGTTACAAAATTTTTTGGAGGTGATGCAGTTTTGCTATATGAAAACAGCACAAATGAGCAGGTGGGAATATCCCTACATATCGCTTACGGCTTCGCAATGCCCAGCTTTGCAATCTTGTAGCGCAGGGTACCCTCGGAGATTTGCAAGGCGCGGGCTGCTTTTCTTTGATTCCAGTCATTATCGTTCAATGCCTGACGAATAATTTGCTCTTCATATTCAGTCAGACTTTCCTGCAATGTTTTGCTTATTGGGTTCATTTCTTGTTTTGCAGTGAGTTTTTTCAATTCTTTACGGAATTCATTCGGCAGAATATCTCGGCCCAAAACAGTCATTTCCGGCCCGGCGAGGGTTACCAGTCGTTCCACAAAATTTTCCAATTCGCGAACATTCCCCTGCCATTTTCGCAGCCGCATGAAATGCAGAATCGAACTATCAAACGATCCGGCCTGTTTTTGCTGTTGACGAACAAATTTTTGCAGGAATCGGTTTGCCAGCAGGAGAACGTCCTCCTGCCGTTCGTCTAATGTCGGCACATAAATGGGGAAGACATGTAAGCGATAAAACAGATCTTCCCGAAACTGCCGGTTCTCTACTTGCTCGCGAAGAGACGCGCTGGCGGCGGTAATGATGCGCACATCCACCTTTCGTGGTTTATTGCTGCCAATGGCCCGAACCTCGCCTTCCTGCAGTACCCGCAATAATTTGGACTGCATATCCAAAGGAAGATTGGATATTTCATCCATGAATAACGTTCCCTGGTTTGCTTCTTCGATTAGCCCGATACGATCCCGGGTTGCGCCGGTAAAAGCGCCTTTCACATACCCAAAAAGTTCACTCTCCATCAAATTCTCGGGCAGTGCCCCACAGTCAATCGCTACAAATGGCTGACTGGAACGTGAACTTAATTTATGGATCGCCGCGGCAATCAGTTCTTTACCGGTTCCGCTTTGTCCTTCCAGCAACACGCGCACATCACAGCGAGTCGCGGCTTCAACGGCTTGCAAAAGTTCTAAAAATTTCTCGCTTTTACCCAATAAGCCAAACGGTTCATATTTCGCACGAAGAGAGGCTTGTGGTAAAGGGGCATTAAAATACTCTCGAACTTTTTGAATATTGCTTAAAAATGGGGCAGAAATGGCCGCCAGCTTTTCCAGAAACGAAAGGGCGGTCTTATCAAATTCCCTGTTTTTGCTCAGCACTAACAGGCAGCCAATGACCGTATCTTCACATAATAAAGGGACACACATCACCGATCTAACCGCTTCCTCTTCAAAAAGGTTTGTTCTAAAACGGGTATCTTTTTGTAAATTGGTGCTAATAAAAGGTTGTTTATCATTCAGCATCAGGCCAATGACATTTGATTGAATGAGCTTGTATTGCTTGTGATCAGTGTCATGGCCATCTTTAAAAATGGTTTTAATGGTATTCTGGGTATTTGGATTTATCATCATAATCGATGCCACATCAGCATCTACAAGAATTGTTGCCTTTGTTGAAACGACACGTAGAATTTCTTTATATTCAATTTGCCGGCTAAGAATAACTGCTAATTCAAAGAGACTTTCTATTTTTTGATGATTGTCCATGATTTAAACACCTGTTCTCAAATCGATACCTTTTACTAATTGATCCAAGTTGAGAGGTTTTTATATAATAATTGACTGAAAACTCGACTATTCCGTCATTGTCCCGAATGCTTTCGGGATTTCTCAGCGAAGCAATCTCACTATTAGACACAGCATGAGATTGCTTCGTCCCGATTATTAATCGGAACTCGCAATGACCACTTTATTAATAGTGTACGTTTAATCACTATTTAATATTTTGCATTTCAGATTGCACCGCTCCTAAGTGGTGGTCCAGCCAATCAAGCGTCTCCCGGATAACTTCATTCAAAGGCGGGAGGTGTCCATAGTCGAACAGAGCAAGACGTTTGTCTTTTTCGGGCGCTCCCTGAAGGCGAAACATCGGTACTATGGAGGTTGCAACCGGGAACATAAAATCATATCGGCCATTGATCATCAACACCGGCAATCTCGAACGCGGTGCAAAATGTATTGGATTGACTTCAGCTTCCCTGCGCATAAAGTCATAGTACAAACCTCCAGATAGAAATAGGTTTGTATAAAATCCTCCTCCCAGAAGAATACTGACCTTGAAACGCTTCTCAATTGCTGTAAAAATGGGTCCCTCAAAAGCGCCCCAACTCATTCCAAAGTACGCAATCTTCTCCGTATCGATGTCCTCACGCGACTCAAGATAATCGATTGAACGCTGAATATCTTTTCCTCTTTGGATCGTTCGGTTTCTGAAAGCGCGTGGACCCCGGGCGGGTTTCCCTCCTCCGCGTTCGTAAGTTCCCTTATAAACAGGATACAGGAAGGCCCGACCACATCGAGGGATGAAGTCGACAAAGGCCATATCGGCTAAATTCTCACTAACTGAGATATTAAGAGCATTGATGCCCGGAAAATAGATTACAACTTGATAGGGCGGAGCTGCATTCTTCGGGAGGTACAAATGGGCAAGCATCCGTTCTTCACCGTAGGCAGCATTAAAGCTGACGGTTTCCTTGCGCCAGTGCTCCGGGCTCTCGTCTACTCCTTCAATCCTAGCATCAAGATTAATCGGGTCGTATGAATAGAGGTTTTCATAGATTTCGAAAATATCGTCTTTAACCGGCTTCTCCTGACTGAAGTCATGGTACAGAGCGGCTATTGGTCTGGTAAGTTCTTCGGATAATGAATCGGGATACCGTGCGCAGCGGAAACCGTAGGTCTCTGCACGTCCAAACGGTCGCTGCGCATCCCTGGCAGAGAACATGTACTCCGGCTCGTTCCAGGCGCCACCCAGGATATATCTTTTGCCGGTGGTTTCATTTAAGCACCATTCCTTGACGTTGCCGGCCATATCATAACTGCCACAGGGACTTAGACCTTGATAGGTCCCGGCCGGCGCGGAGCCTTCATTATCAAAATTACTAAGCGAAAGAATGTTAGTAAAAACTACTAAGCCGGCTGCTTTACGCCAATGTTAAACCGTCGGCAGACTTTTGCCGGCGAACTCAGCATACGCAGCAGCTTCGTACCAACTGACGCCGCGTACCGGGTATTCAGCCTGACCGTCAGGATAGGTACCCAGCTTCCAGGTGGATGGTCCTGGCCGGCCAGTGACATCTCGAAACTCGGTCATGGCTTGTTCCCATGAAAGTGTGCGGCCCTTCCTGACAAAAGGATGTTTCCAGTAATCAAGCATCTGGTAGCCACCTGCGTCCACAAATTTTTTGTATTGTTTGTTGGTGACCTCGTATTTGTCTAACCAGTATTCCTGTAATTCGACCGGATCGTCGCTGCCGAGTTGTTGCCTTCCGCCGGGCACGAGAACCATTCCGGGCGGTGCGGTTCCTTTTGGTGTTAACTTGAATTGGAGTGTGTCGGTCATCCAAATATTTACAGCACAAATCGCTGTTTCAAATCCTTTCCTGGTGACGCGTATGCGGAGATAGCTGACTGGCAGACGAGTGCTATCGATGGGTGTTCGGCCGATGTAATGCCACTCGGCGCCTACAGCAAAGTAATCTTTAAAATAGACATCTGCTCTGGATGGAGTCGTTCGCAGCACACGTGGGTAAGAAGCAGAGTTCAGTAACTTTTCAGCCTGGGGGTCATCCGGAATATAACGTTGCGCTTGTTGAGCCAAAAGAAACGCGTCAACGAGGTTTTGCTCCTTGAGCAAGAGGCGGGCGGCTTCCGGCAGCGCTTCGTAACGAGCCCAGCGTGCATGGGAGTTTTTGATGAAAAATTGTATTGCAAAAAACATAAATATTGTAAGTATGAGAATTGCCGGAAGGGCAACTCTGGGTTGTTTGAAACTTTTCAGAAGTGGCTTAATCCCGAAAAGTTCAGCACCAACAGGCTTCAAAGCCAATGGATATTCCCTCAATTTCTCTAACATCTCGGCAACAGATGAAAAACGGGAATCCGGCTTTTTGTTTAAAGTGCGCTTGACAATCTCCTGCAATTCCTGTGGAATTTCGGGTCGCAATTCTTTTATGGGCTTTGGATCTTTATTGATAATATTATAGATCACTGTCTGCTCATATTCCCCTTTAAAAGGCTGCTGCCCGGTGAGCATTTCGTACAACACAACGCCCAGTGACCAGATATCCGATCGATGATCGACTTTTTTTCCCAACGCTTGTTCCTCAGACATGTAGGCCACCGTGCCCAGAGTCGAACCGCTTTTGGTGATACTCTGGTCTCTCATAAGTTTAGACAGACCAAAATCAATTATCTTCACAGAGCCGTCTCGCTGCACAATAATGTTGGCTGGCTTGATGTCGCGATGAATAATTCCCTTTTCATGGGCTTTAGCTAATCCCTGCGCAATTTGAATGGTAATATCGACTGCCTCTTCAATCGGTAGTGGCCCCCGGGCAATCTTTTGTTTCAACGTTTCCCCTTCGTAATAAGCCATTGAGATAAACAGACGGCTGTCATCGATTTCATCAATTTCGTGGATTGTGCAGACATTTAGATGGTCTAGTGCTGAGGCAGTTTGCGCTTCGTAAATGAAGCGTTTGGTCGCTTCTTGATCTTGTGTGAGATCTTGCGGCAGGAATTTCAGGGCAACCAGACGTTTGAGCTTGGTGTCCTCTGCTCTGTAAACCACGCCCATCCCGCCCTGGCCGAGTTTTTCGAGGATTTTGTAATGGGAAATTGTTTTTCCGATCACCTGAAAATCCTGTGAGATAATTACGGTACTGGACTAATTTATATATTTGAAATGATTAAGCGAAAAATAGTTTCAAAGAGAGGAATCATCTTTATAATAACTGTAAAAGCAGAAAATGTCAAGCAGTTTTTGTTTCAAAGCTGAAAAATGAAAACTATGGAATTCAAATCGATACTTTCTCAAACTCCATTTTTTCAGCCTGTTGCAACCAGTTCGAATTCTCACCTAGCGCAGCCTGGAGTGTGAGAGCGAATCCGGTAATTAAATCAGCTCCGGAGGTTTCGCCAAAGGATAGAAGTCGGTTTGTGAAATTCTGAACATCGTTTTGAGTGCCGCGAATGAGCGCCGAGAAGAGATGCTTGAGTCGTGCAAAAGGCCGGCCCTCTTTTGCCAGCTTGAGAAAAGTCGCTGTCAGGAGATGCAAACTCACCGAAGCAGAATGCCCCTCTTCAATCAGAGATGTGAGATTATTTTTGAAAATGCCTTGCTCGAAATGCAGGCCGAACAGCAGGCCGGCGATAAAATCATCGCCGCCGGGAGTTAAACCGAAGCCACAGCCTTTGCTCAGCTTCACCGCGGCAAGCACCTCACCACGGGCTATTTTTTGACAAGCCTGCAAGAATCGTTCAACGAGCGCTTTTTCAAATGAAGAACGAAATCCGGACAGACGTCGTGCATCCAGTAAAAAGGCCAGACTTTTGGGATGCGCTCGTTCAGTGATTAAGTTTTTAAATAGCGAAAAATTGTGGCTGAGCGTGGTGTGATCAAATGCCTCGAAATTCATACGCGAATCGTAAATCTGGGAAGCATCGAACTCGTGCCAGTTACTCCCGAAATAGATCGAGCGGCTGTCAAATTCCACACAGTCGATGTCCTCCAGGCTGCCGCCTTCAACCACGATGTTGATGGGGCCGGCACCGACCTCTGGTCGCACAAAGGTAAGCAGATTTTTGCCGTCGGTTAAATTGATTACACGGTTAAATCGGGAATGAATTTCGTATTTTCCAGGTTGCAACCTGTCGCCAACACTCAGGATCTTCATGGGATCATCAATTCTTTTTTAGTCCTAACAAAACTTTTGTAAAAATCCAATTAGAACAAGTCATTGCGAGGAGTCCACTCTCATTCCAATATTGTAGAATTAAAGTTGCTGGACGACGAAGCAATCTCCAGCCTGATTATCAGGAGATGGCTTCGCTCTCCCGCGCAGTAGGATTGTTTTCATGGACAGGTGACCTGTTCTTCGTTGGAAAAATAACGATAGGTCATCAAGAGCTCGAAATGACATGTATTCCACAGCCGCTATATACAACACACGGTACCAATTTATACGATTTCCCGTTCTAATTTAAGTATGCTATTAACGCAGAGACCGCTGAGTTCGCAGAGAACCGCAGAGAAAAAAATCTAAATAACATGAATTCGATGTAACGAAAAATCGATAGTAATTTGAGAGATGTCATTGCGAATTCCGCGTTTTTCAGCGGTATGAAGCAATCCCCAGCCTCAAAACGTAAGACTGCTTCAGCAAAAAACGCTTTGCATTGACCGTTTTGTTTAATTTTTGTAAGTGAATTAATGACTCTGTTGATTAAGTCGAAGAAACCTGCAGGCTGAGTCCCGAAGTGAATTTGGGAAAGGCCGTAACCTGTTGTTTTTTATTCATGTTTCGACTCCGCTCAGCATGAAGTTTGATGGAAAAATGGACTTAATCAACAGAGTCATTAATTACATCGAATTTAAGTTAAATATTATATTGTTCAGCGAACGCCACCAGCGCTTCCTCGAAAATGGCCATGGGCGGCCGCACCAGGCCGGCGCCGATCTGGCCGATGCCCGGTTTTTTGTGGGCAATGCCGGTATTCACGCGCGGAGTGATGCCGGTTTCCACGATTTTACGAATATCGATGCCCGTGGGCGTGCCACGGAAATCCAGCGGCGGGACGGTGAAATACTTGTGCTCGCCGTAAGTGATTTCGTACATTTCCAGTGTGGCGTTCAGGGCGTCCTGGGGCGTGCCGCTCACAAACGTAACGATAGCAGGCGCGCTGGCCATGGCAAATCCGCCGATGCCAGCGGTTTCGGTGATGGTGCTGTCGCCGATGTCGGCGTTGGCGTCTTCTTCGCTGTAGCCGGCGAAATAAAGTCCGCGCGGAATTTGCGCTGGCGCCGTAAACCACCGCTCGCCCAACCCGCTGACACGGATGCCGAAATCCGTCCCGTTGCGTGCCATGGTGGTGACGAGGGTGCTGCCTTCGATGGCGTGTGCGGCATCGGCCATGGCTTTGCAGGCGGCCATGACCGGATTGAGCACGCTCAGGGCGTTATCGCCGATGGCCTGCAACACATCAGCTGCGGTGCTGCTGTCTTTACACACCCGGGCGATGTGCGGCGCCAGGGCTTTCAAATACAATATGGATCCGGCTTTGTTGCGGTTGTGCCCTTCGTCGCCCATGTGCAGGGCTTCCGAAAGCAGCGCTTTGATATCGATGCCGCCGCTGGCTGCGATGGCATCCTTTAACACCGGCGCCAGAACGTCCTCCATCCAGCGTAAGCGCGTTTGAACTTCCTCGTCGTAGGCACCGTATCGCAGCACTTTGCCGTAGCCTTCGTTTAAATTAGAAAAAGCGCGGTTGCCGTGGGTTTGGTTTTCAATGATATACACCGACATGGAAGCCGAAGTCACGCCGGCCATGGGGCCCACCGACTGATGGTGGTGGCACGGTTCCAGCTCGATTTCGCCGTTTTCCACCAGAGCTTGCGCTTCGGTTTCATTTTTTGCTTTGCCTTCAAAAATGAGCGCGCCGGTGATGGCGCCGCGCATGGGACCCGATGCCCGCTGCCAGGTGATGGGCGGACCCGCATGCAGCAGAAGATTCTCGCGCATGCCAGGAATGACTTTACCCGCTTTGTCCAGACCAATCAGCACGGCCCGGGCTTCCATCATTTTTTTCAGAGCTTCAGAATTCGCTTTGTCGATATCCATGATAATTCCTTTCGGTTTTCATTTCTGTTTCATGCGTTCGAGAATGGACATCAGTTTTTCGTTGCCGCCGGCCGGGGGTCGCCAATCCACGTGCACCACTGCGGCTTCCTGATCTTTCAAGCTCGCAGCAAACGACTCCACACCGACGTTTATGACTTGCAGCGGCTTGGTTAAACAGGTAAGCAGCACCGGCGGCAGCGATTGGAGTTTTTGCAATGGCTGCACAAGCTGACCCACGTGTGCAGCGGCAGCCGCATGGTTGGTTTCCACCCGGGCCCCAGCTCGCGTAAGCTGGGCCATCTGAGCGGCCAGGTCCTGAGGATCTTCATCGGTGCCCACCACTACGGCCACACATTCCAGATGACGCCCCTGTTTTTTGGCTTGCGATTTCGCTTTGGCAATAGCCGGTGCCAACTGGCTTGCCGGATCCGGATGCGCACCGTATCCCAGAACCACGTCCAAAATGATCACGGCCACTTCGGGATCCGCAGCTTCCTGCTGCAATCGTTGCAATCGCAGCGTATGATCGAGCATGGGATGCGGCCGGCCCATGGTAAACTCGTCTTCTCCGAGATCGAGGACGGTGTGCCCCTGACTTTGCTGTGGATTTTGGAGTCGATATTTTGGGTCCAACGCGATGTTTGAATAGATCTCCGGCAGATAATTCTGTAAAATAAGCAAGGTTTCATACGCTAAAGTACCGCCGGAAAAAAGACCACGGACAAATCGTTGCCCAGCAGCAAAAGGCGCTTCCGGCGCGGATTTTTGTGTTTTTTGAGATTTAGCAGATTTGGCCAATTTCACCGCCAGCTCAGCGGCTTCATCCAGGGTACTGGTAAAATGGAGAAGGCTGTCATTTGCAGGCTCCATACCCGCGGCCATGCCGATAAAATTGACCACCACCGGCTTACCGCCCCTGCGGGCCAGTTGCAGAAGCTGCGCCGCCACCCGTTTATCCGGCGGTTTGGAGACGAGCACCAGGACTTTCGTTTCCGGATCGCGTTGCAGAAGCTGCAGACATTGTCGGAATGTAATGGCGTTTACTTCTTTGGAGAGATCGCGCCCGCCGGTGCCGAGGGCATGCGTGACGCCTCCACCTAACTGATGAATGCGTGCGCTTACCTGCTGCAAGCCGGTACCCGAAGCGCCGATCAATCCGATGGCACCGCGACGCACGCGATTGGCAAAACCCAAACCCACACCGTTGATGATAGCGGTGCCGCAATCCGGACCCATCACCAGCAAGCCCTGATCGGCCGCTTGTTTTTTGAGTGCGATTTCGTCCTCCAGGGAAACGTTGTCGCTGTACAAAAAAACGTTCTTCTGCAGATGCAGCGCCTCGCGCGCCACGCCGGCTGCGTAGCGTCCGGGCACGGATATCTGTACCCATTCTGCCTCCGGCAAAAATTTCCGTGCAGCCGCCAGACTTTTGGGACGGTAATCTTGCTCTACCACCTGACGGCGGCGGGCAAGCAGACTATCCACCTGTTGCAGAGCGCCTGTCACCGCCGCGGCATCCTGGCCGGTTACCACAATAACCAGATCATCGGCCTGAGCAGATTGCGCCTGTTCATTCGGAAGATCGCTCTGTTTAAGCAGCTCTTTGTTGGCAGCGGTCCCCATCACCACCGCCGCGTTGCTCACCCCAGGCAGAGCGGTCAAAGCGCTTTGTAGCTGCATCAGCACGATGGAATCGTAGTAGGTACCGCGACGAATTTCGACTTTTGTTGCAGCCATGGTTTCTCGTTTAGTTGTAAAGTTGAAATCTGATCGATGCAAAAATACTGAAACTGTGGATGAATGTCAAGAGGTTAGCCTGAGGATTCGTTTCAAGAATTAATAAAGTGTACGTTAAAAGGATATCAAATCTTCTGAACAGTTGGTTAATTGGCAATCACGCGTCTCAGAAGCACTTAAGGATTATTAGGCCAGTTTGAAATAACAATTACCGGCCAGAAAAAAAATACTGAAAAAAGCCTTGACAATTCACTTGACAATAATTATATTGTCATATAAATTAACAATAGATATTTTGTCAAAAGGAGAATAGATGAAAATTCAAACCGGTAATGCAGTTCGAGGAGATGATTATTTTAATAGGAAAAATTTGATAAACCAGGCATGGGATTTACTTGAGGCAGGCAGTCACATCCTGATAGCGGCACCCAGAAGAGTAGGCAAAACATCGTTGATGTATTATCTCCAAGACAATCCGCAAGAACATTATTGTTTTCTTTATATGATTACAGAATCTGTTAATAATGAAAACGAGTTTTACAGAAGAATGGTGAATAAAGTATTAAAAACCAATTTCCTGAAAAATTCAAAAAAGATAATCGCTTTTTTAGAAAAGCACCAACCCAAAATTAAAAAAGTTGGACTAGACGGAATTGAATTTGGCGTAGGTGATAAACTTGATTACCGCGAGATGCTAATAAAAATTCTAAAATCACCAGGAGCAGAATACCAAAAATTAATTATTATGGTGGATGAATTCCCTGAGACATTGGAAAACATAATTGAAGATGAAGGGGAAGGTGCCGGCAAACATTTTTTGCAGAGTAATCGTGAATTGCGTCAGAATCTTGAGATTAGCAAAAATGTCCAGTTTATTTATACGGGTTCAATCGGTTTGGAAAATATCGTGAGTAAACTCAATATCGTTAAAACGATAATCGACCTGTCAAGACTGAAAATTCCTCCGCTTAAACTCACCGAAGCTAAACAGCTTATCATACTCCTTTTAGAAAATGTTGAATTCGATATTTCCGATTCAATTATGGAGTACATCCTGAAAAAAGTCGAATGGTTGATTCCATTTTACATACAATTGCTCATTGATGAATTACGAAATCTGCATCGTGATACGCATTTGGATAAAATTTCAGAAGATACAGTGAATCAAGCAATCGCTGAGATGCTGGAACAGAGGCAACATTTTGAGCACTGGCATACCAGACTTCGATCATCGATGAAGAAGAGCGAGTACAATTTTGCAAAAGAACTTTTAAATATCCTATCTGAGAATGAAACCATCGATTCTAATGAGCTATTCAATCTGGCAGTGAAACATGGATTGGAAGAAACTTATAAAGATGTGGTAGGTTCTTTGATTTACGATGGCTACATCAACAACCATGATGACATTAAAGTTTATAGATATAACTCACCGATTTTAAGAATGTGGTGGAGGCAAAATGTCGCGAATTGATTTTCCAAAAATTTACAACCCTGCAAATCAGACCCAACAAGAACTCATTGAAAATTTTGTAGTGAGAACAAGAATATTTAAAGAAATATTCGAAGATATAAAATATTCAGAGATGAAATATCCGGAACAACACTACATTATTCAAGGCGTGCGTGGACAGGGAAAAACCACCCTGTTACTGCGCATTGCTTATGCAATCAACCGTGATACAGATCTAAGACAGCGAATCATTCCGATAATTTTCAACGAAGAACAATATAACATTAGTCGCTTATTTAAACTCTGGGAAACCATCGCCGAGTATATGGAAGATGCTGGTGATATCAAGGGCTTGTATGATGAAATGCAAAAGCTTGATAACAACGCTGATTATGAATGGCGATGTTTTCAAATACTGGAAAATGCCTTAAAAAAACATAAAAAGAAAATGATCGTGTTCATCGACAACATCGATGAAATGCTGACGAAATTCACAGAGAAAGAGCACCGCAGATTACGGGAAGTGTTTATGGAATCTGCAGAGCTGCGAATTGTCGGCGCATCTTCTGTAAGCCTGGAATTTCATTATGATTATGCAAAACCGTTTTATCAATTTTTCAAAATGCCGCAGCTAAAGGGACTGGGTACAGAGGAAACGAAAACTTTACTTCTCAAACTGGGTGAACATTACAAAAGAGAACGCGTCAAAGACATCGTTAATAATCAGCCAGGGCGTGTGGAAGCCTTGCGTCGAGTTACTGGCGGTGTGATTCGTACGATTGTTATTCTCTTTGATATTTTTGTAGATGACACAAATGGCAACGCCTTCATGGACCTGGAAAAAGTTCTCGACACCGTGACGCCTCTGTACAAGCACCGAATGGACAAACTTTCCGCACAGCAGCAAGAGATTGTGGATTTTATTGCCCTGAGCTGGGATGCAGTCAGTACCAAAGAAATTGCGCATAAAACCAGGATAGAGAGTAAAGCCGTTTCCGCTCAATTAAAACAATTGGAGCGCTTTCACATTATCGAAAAGGAAAAAACCGACACCAAGAATTACCTGTACAGAATTTACGAACGTTTTTTTAATATCTGGTATTTGATGCGACTCGGCAGGAAATGGGACAAGCGCAGAGTGCGATTTTTTGTGGAATTCTTGCAAGTATGGTGCGATGAACGAGAATTGGAAAACAGAGCCCGAAAGCATTTAGAGGCTATTAAACTGGGTAAACTGTATGAAAAGCAAGCTCTGTACATGACCGAAGCTTTAGCCAGAACCCCCATTCAGAGAGAGCTGCAACATCAGTTAATTGTAGAGACCAGAAGCTATTTAGATAATGCGCAATCTGAGCTGAAGGGCTATCTTTCCCGATCTGATTATGAATTAAAAGAATCTGCCATGAAAGTAAAAGATCAAAATATTTCTATACAGCATTTAGAACAAATTAAAATTAATAATTCGGAAGACCTAACTCAATTGGGTTTACTGTACTGGATAAACAAAAAGGATATTAAAAAAGCGAAAGACTTTTTTCTAAAAGCTGTGGCGAAAGAACACGCCGGCGCAATGTTCAATTTGGCTTTGCTGTATGAAACGGAATTCAAAGATTTCAAGCAAGCTGAAAAATACTACCTGATGGCGGTGGAGAAAGAGCACATCGGCGCTATGAATAGTTTAGCCGGGCTTTACTTCGAACAAAAATCACACCTAAAACAGGCTTTAAAAATTGCAGAACAGGCTTACAAAAAAGCTGAAAACATCTACAACATGTACACTTATTCGATTATTTTACTCTGGAACAATGAAATCGAACAAGCCTTCAAAATCGCTCAGGAATTTCTGACTGAGCAAGAATCTTTAGACAAATTTCCCGAGGATGTCAGCTTATTTCTCATGTTGTTGATGGCCAAGAAACAGTACCATCTCACTTTAAAAATCTTCAATGAGAATCCGCACCACCTAAAGGACCGTCTCAAACCGGTTTATTACGCTCTGATGTTTTTCATGCAAAAGGAAGATCCCAACGAATACCGCAAAATGGGCAACGAACTAAAACAGACTGTGGAAGAAATCCTCGAAAAGATCCACCAGTTAGCTCATGATTATAGTTAATCTGCATTGCATAAATCTCACACATAGCGCAGGGTTTCAGGGGGATTGATGAGGGCTGATTTTAGCGTCTGTGAGCTCACCGTGAGCGTGGCAATTTTGATGGCTGCCACAATCAAGTTTCACCAGCTCACGGCAAACCGGCAAGCAAAATTGCTGAGCCAGTCGTTCATCACCAGTTAGGCAACGGGCCGGGCAGCCATACTCGCAATCATCACCAGTTTCAGGAATTCCATGCACGCCAGTCGAATGCGGCGATAATGCGTTGCAAAACAAAAACATCCGCAATAGGTTTGCAAAAAGAATAGAGAAACGAGATGGTAGAGTTTGGATGATAGAGGCATGAAAACATAACTGCGACTTACGCAACCGCTGAACGACTATCAAGCCCATCTTCATTGTCGGCGTTATTGAAATGGTTGAGGATGAACATTTTTAGATATGATCGAGCATTTGATGCAGCACGCTGGCGCTTTCCTGCAATTTTTCCTCCGGCACAAACAGATAGGTTTGCTGTCCGGCGTCGTTGGTACCTTTGCTGCCCAGGGCGGAGGTCAAAAAATCTTTTCGAAGAATGCAGGGAATGCCTTTTTTTTCAAGAGCCTCCTTCACCATTTCGGCGTAAATGAGACCGGGAAGAGGATGTAAGGGCACCCAGTTGGTGGTGTCTGCCAGCTCGTGGGATTCTTCAAATTCCACAAATAAGTCGATTAGACATTCTGCGCATTGAAGAACGCCTTCGGTATACTGCTTTTTACATTTCGGGCAAATCGGCAAGGTAAATATTCCTTTACTTGGTTTGTTCAAATATAATTAAAGCGGAATCGCTCAATTATCAAAACTGGAAAAATCAGCGCACATTTTCAGGCTGATTCCTACCATGCGCGCACATTTTTCAATGTAGTGAAAGTCCTTGAATTTTTCAACTGGTTTAATCAAAGGACTTCAAATTATTTTAGGTAAACCTAAATATTTTATTGCTTTTTACTAATTTTATTTTTATATTTTGCTCAACTCTTTTTCAAACACGGAGAAACCGATGATTACCCAAGCCATCGAAGATTACTTAAAAATCATTTACAAGTTAGGAACGAAAAATCAATCCGTAACCACCAATGCCATCGCTGAAAAGCTGAATGTTTCGCAGGCGTCGGTCACCGGCATGATCAAAAAATTAGCCGATATTAAATTGGTAACGCATACGCCGTACTATGGTGTACAGCTCACGACCTCCGGACAAAAGATCGCCTTAGAAATTATACGGCACCACCGGTTGCTGGAGCTTTATTTAGCCGAAGCCCTCGGGTTTAGCTGGGATCGGGTGCACGACGAAGCCGAAAAACTGGAGCACGTCATTTCGGAAGAATTCGAGGATAAAATGGCCGAATTTCTTGGTCATCCCACCACCGATCCACACGGCGCACCCATTCCAACCAAAGATGGCAAAATAACAGAACGGGTGCTGGTACAGTTAACCGTCACTGAAGTTGGGCAGCGGGTGAAGATCGAACAGGTCAGCGACAACGATCCGGAAATGCTGCGCTATTTGGGTGAAATCGGCATCTTTCCCACCGTGGAAATCGAGGTGCTGGAAAAAGCGCCATTTGATGGACCCTTGCTGATTCAAATCGGAAAAGTGCAACACTACCTGGGCCAAACTTTGACAAACAACATTTTAATTTCTCATCTCTAACATAATTTTCTGGCGACAGTTGTTGTATTCTGTAAAAAAGCGAAAAAAAATTAAACCAATTAACCGGCTTTAGCAAACGTTCAGGAGTAAAACTTGTTTAATACAAAAATTCAATTTGAATCTTCCTTAACTGAACTGGGGGCACGTTTCACAATAAGCAACTCCGCTTTTTGCGTCCATTCAATGAAGCAGGTTAAACATTTCAAAATGTAATTCGAGGGATCGATAAATCATGAGCACGATATTAACGATTTTTTCAGCTACGCTGGCGCTGATAACGCTGGCCCTGCTATTCTGGCCTCACTGGGGATTGATGGCAAACTGGCGACGCAGCCGGCACAGTACCAGCCGAATTATGATAGAAGATGCTTTGAAACATCTTTACGACTTGGAATACAAAAACCTGCCGTGCACGCTGCAAAGTATCTCCGGCATTTTAGCCATTTCAGGGGATGCAGCAGCCAAACTGCTTTCCCGCCTGGAAAAGCTCGGATTGATCAAATCGAAAGATGACGCTTTTCAATTAACGGCTGAGGGCCGCAATTACGCTTTGCGCATGGTGCGAATTCATCGTTTGTGGGAGAGTTATCTGGCGCAGGAAACCGGCCTCAATGAAAAAGAATGGCATCCGCAAGCCGAAAGATTGGAACACCGCATGACCGATGCCGAAGCCGAAGCCTTAGCTGACTTCATGGGCAATCCGAGTTTTGACCCGCACGGCGATCCCATCCCCACAGCCGCAGGCGGCCTGCCGCCACGAAAGGGGCAATCCTTGACCGATTTAAAAGTGGGAGAGCTCGCCCGCGTATCCCACGTAGAAGACGAACCCGCTGTCATTTATGAACAGCTCATCGCTCAGGGACTGCGCCCGGGGGTGCAAATCCAATTGCTCAAAAAAACGCCCCAACGTCTGCATTTTGTGGCCGACGGTGAAGAAAACACCCTGGCGCCGGTGGTGGCGTCCAACGTCACTGTGGAACCGTTGCCGGCGCATGAAAAAATGCAAGGTCCGTTTGAGTCTCTATCTTCGCTGGAAATTCACGAAAAAGGGGAAGTCCTCGCCATCTCAAAAGCCTGCCGCGGGCAGCAGCGCCGGCGTCTGATGGATCTGGGGGTGGTGCCCGGAACCGTCATATCTGCTGAGATGCGCAGCGCAAGCGGCGACCCCACGGCCTACAATATTCGCGGCGCCGTCATCGCATTAAGAGATGAACAGGCAAATATGATCCACATTAAACGAATCAAGGAGGGTGTTGAAAATGACCCTGCAAAAAATAAATAACTGCGTCACCTGCCCGGCGCATCACACCGGCAACCTGACCAAACTGGGCATTGACTTAAATTTCAGTGATTTCGTCCTGGCGCTGGCCGGCAACCCCAATACCGGCAAAAGTACCGTGTTCAACCGATTAACGGGTTTAAGGCAGCACACCGGCAACTGGCCCGGCAAAACCGTCACCCGGGCGGAGGGCGCGTTCATCTACGAAGATTTTCGCTACAAGGTTGTGGATCTGCCAGGCACTTACTCGCTTCTTTCCACCAGCACCGATGAAGAAATCGCCCGCAATTTTATTTTGTTCGGAAAACCCGACGTCACCATCATCGTAGTGGATGCCACGCGTCTGGAACGCAATCTGAATCTGGTATTGCAGATTCTGGAGATCACCGATCGTGTGGTGGTGTGTTTGAATTTGATGGATGAAGCCAAACGTCACCGACTGGAAATCAACCACCGATTGCTTTCCAAAGATCTGGGCGTGCCGGTAGTACCAACGGTTGCCCGCCAGGGAGAAGGCATGCCGGGACTACTGAAAGCGGTGCACGAAGTAGCCAATGGACAATTTGTTTGCAAACCACACCGAATTTCAAGCACGGTGGGCAAACTCAAACCGGCGTTGGAACGACTGACGAGTCAAATTCAGGCACGATTTCCCGGCCTCACCAATGCACGCTGGGTGGCTTTGCGCATGCTCGACGGCGACGCCCGAATCATCGAAGCCGTACGCAGCGGGGAGTTAAGCCAGCTTGGTGAAATCGACCCGGAGTTGGAGCCCACTTCAGCGATCGCTTGAGGTACTGGAGGTATATTCATGAGCAAATCAAATAGAAATAATGACGACATCCTGGAGATGGCCAATAGCTTACGATGGGAAATTGGCGACGATTATCACGATTCTCTGATGGAATCCATTTATCAAGATGCCTCGAGGATTGTAAAACGCGTAGTTATAAAGGTGGGAGAAAAACCCAGTTTTAGTTGGGATCTTATACTGGACAAAATTTTAACCAACCGCTGGACCGGCTTCCCTATCATGCTGCTGGTGCTGACTGTGGTGTTCTGGCTAACCATTGCCGGCGCTAACTTGCCTTCTTCCATGCTGGCGACATTTCTTTTAGATACCATTCATCCTGCGCTAAAAACCATTGCAGCAAGTTTCGGCTTACCGTGGTGGTTGGACGGTTTGCTCATCGATGGCATCTATTTAGCCATGGCCTGGGTTGTGAGTGTGATGCTGCCGCCCATGGCGATCTTTTTTCCCATGTTCACTTTGTTAGAAGATTTTGGCTATTTGCCGCGGGTAGCCTTCAACCTCGACAAACTTTTTCGCAAAGCCGGCGCCCACGGCAAACAAGCGCTGACCATGGCTATGGGTTACGGATGCAACGCGGCCGGCGTCATAGCCACGCGCGTCATCGACAGTCCGCGCGAACGTTTGATCGCCATCATCACCAACAATTTTGCGCTTTGCAACGGCCGCTGGCCCACTCAGATTCTCATCGCCACGCTGTTCATCGGAACGCTGGTGCCGGCAGGATTGGCCGGTTTGGTTTCGGCCTCTGCCGTGGTGGCCATCGCTTTATTAGGCATATTTTTCACCTTTTTTACTTCGTGGCTACTTTCCCGAACCATTCTGAAAGGCGAGGCTTCGACCTTTAGCCTAGAGCTGCCCCCCTATCGTCCGCCAAGAATTCTTCAGACGCTTTATACGTCTTTAATCGACCGCACCATTTTTGTACTCTGGCGGGCGGTGATTTTTGCCGTTCCGGCCGGAGCCATCATCTGGATATTATCCAACATTCACATTGCCGAGCTCAGCCTGGCGGAACATGTACTCAATTTCCTGAACCCATTCGGCTTTTTCATTGGATTGAACGGCGTCATTCTACTGGCGTATATCATCGCCATCCCGGCCAACGAAATCGTCATTCCAACCATACTCATGCTGACTGTCCTCGCCACGAAAATGGCGGGGCTTGGCGAAGGCGCTGGCGTCCTGTTTGAGCTGGATGATTTAGACGCCTATTCTCAGGTCTTCCAGGCCGGCGGGTGGACTCTTTTAACCGCAGTCAATTTAATGCTGTTCAGTCTGGTGCACAATCCCTGTTCCACCACCATTTACACCATTTATAAAGAAACCGGCAGCAAAAAATGGACGGCTATTTCTGCGCTGTTGCCGGTGGTCATGGGACTGATTTTATGTTTTCTGGTAGCTAAAGTGTGGGGGATTTTTAATTAAATAGTGATTGAACGAAAACGCAGTTTTTGTTATTCTGAGGAGTTCTTCGACGTTGATCAAATCCTGCCCTCAGCCTGACGAAGGGATAAGTTTCACGACAATGAATCTCATGCACCCAATTTACCAAAATGCAAAAGTGGTGAATTAGTAAAGCGTGTTCGTTCTCTGAACAAATGGACTCCGTGGGGAAAGATTTGTCGATCTCCCGTTGCGCGGGCTCCCTCAGAATGACACTTTCCGTTCAGGCACTAAATAAATAGTTTGCAAACACGTTCCGCAATCCTCAAATTGTTTCGATATTCGATTTTCGATGTTTCATTTTATCGACAAAAGATTGCGCTAAGCGCCTAAAATATCATTTCGACGAAGCGAAGGAAAAATCTGGTCAGACAAACATTTGGGACTCCTGCTTTTAGCCAGATTCCTCATCTTGCTGCGGTGGTATTGAATACGTTTTCGAGCAGTCACTGATAGAGTTTTTTATCGGAAGTCGCTTCCGTTTTTTTTAAGTATTCACCTCGAAACCAGTATTTTGGTGCCAGGTTCGGATCATCCTCGCCGTAATAGCCCCAGCCCAGGATAGTGTATTTGTCGCCAATTACCGTTTCCCGAAAGTACTCGATTCTTTGCGGAGTGCGCACTTCCCGCCGCCAAATGATGGTGTGCTCATCCACCAACTTCCCCGTATGAATCACCTTTTCATCCGGCTTGATCACTACACACCACAGGGCTCCGTTCTGGACTTTGTTTACACCCTGGCTTTCGATGACTTGCGTTTCCCCGGCCTGGTTCACCATCATGTCTCGAATCCACACTCTTTGAAAATACGGGCTTTCGGAGGCGTATTTTTGCTGCACCTGAATCACATTTTGCAATTGCAAATCTAATTTGGAAAACGATTCGAGAGAAATCGATTCCGGTTGCGCGGGTGCAGCGGCTTGCCCATTATTGACCGTGTAGATAAAAAACCGCCCTTCCCAAGTGCCGTCCAGCATGCGAAAGACGTCCGCAAATCGTTTATCCAACTCGATGACCTGTGGCAGCCTGGAAATATCTTCGATGGCGACCCGGCTCTGGCAAGCTGCTAATTCGATGAGTATCATCAAGAAAAACAGTAAACAGATCAGATATTTTTGCATTGGTTATTTTAGTAAGATTGCACCCCGCACATACTGTGCTTCAGCCCACGGATCAGAAAGCAGCGAATTGTGGCTGAGAATCCATGCCCCATTTAGACCCAGTAAAGATAACAAATTTGTGTGAATTAAGCAAGGGGCAATGCGGAGTTAAATGGATTGTGTTCACTTCATTGTTTTATTTCAAAATACCAATAGAGCACCCTACTTTGACAGCGCCGGAATAAAAGCAAAGTTTTACTTGACATTTTAACTCATTATTAGTAATATTTTTCGTTCTAATTAATTATTCAAATTAATTATTGGAGGGTTTAGAGATGAAAAAGCTGGTTATTTTGTGCATGAGTTTTTGCATGCTGTTTTTATTCGCCTGTAAAAAACAGACCACAGTGGACGATGTGGTGAATATGGTTGTAGAAGCCTACGGCGGCGCCGAAACCTTGAATTCCATCACCGATCAGGTTACCACCTGGGATTTTACCATGGCGGCAATGCCAATGCCAGAAAAAGGTGAAACGCAAGAAGGGGAAGAAGCGGGTGAAGGAAAAGAAATGCCAGAAGG
>JBHHXN010000065.1:0-25692 GCA_046757025.1 bacterium | reverse complement strand
CGTGCCCAGCGTCGTACCTACTCGGGTCACCTGCGCCCCGCCGCACACTTTGGCCAGCCCGAAGTCCATGATCTTGACGACGCCCTTATCCGTCACCATGATGTTGGTGGATTTGATGTCCCGGTGCACCACGCCTTTTTCGTGCGCGGCTTGCAGACCGGCGGCGATTTGGGTGGCGTAATCCACAACCTCCCGAAGGTTCTGAACCTTCGGGAGGTTGGCCAACTCCTTGCCGTCAATGTATTCCATGACGATAAACAGCTCGTCCTACGGCTATCCAGTTTGCTCAGAAACGGGGTTATTACTGAATTCAGTATTTAAAAGAATGCTATAGTCAGTCATTCCCGCGAAAGCGGGAATCCATTTAGAAACAAAGATTTGAGGCGGTCGAAACCTCTGGATGCCCGCCTTCGCGGGCATGACGATTAAGGTTTATATCAATCGAAAAGAGCTTTTATAAGTTCAAGCTGAGTTAACTGGATAGCCGTAAGCTCGTCCTCGTGCTCTTCAATGGCATGAATCGTGGCGATGTTCGGGTGGTTCAGCGCCGCAGCGGCCTGCGCCTCTATTTTGAACCGGGCACGCTCTTCCTGGCTGGCCGCAATCTGTCGCGGCAGGAATTTGATGGCGACGTCGCGTTTGAGCCTGGCATCCTCGGCTTTGTAGACCACGCCCATGCCGCCTTCGCCGAGCTTTTTTAATATTTGATAATGTAAAATCTGCTTCCCAATCATAAATTAATCCTTAATGTCTCAATCTGGCTTGAATCGCATACCGTGCTTGCGAAGGATTTTCTCGCGTTCTTCAGGAGTAATAGCCTTTCTAGGTTCACCGACAGGTACTGCTACTTCCCGCCACATCGCATCCAATCCTGGCGGAGATACAATTCAGAGTAGCTCCATCTCCTTCCCATCGCTTTCGATACCATGCCAAACACCCTTGGGTATATAGATTGCCGTACCGGCAACGAGCGGTGCACGTTTTTCGCCCACAATGCCCGTACCTTCGCCGCTTGTTATGTATAAAACCTCTTCAAGATGCTCGTGCAAATGAACCCTAATACCCCGACCCGGTTCAATATATTGTGTACCCATTGCGAAATTCTCCGCGCCGATGTTCGGGTCAACTTTGATAGTCCCGATGCCGTTACTGAGTTGAAAGGAATCGCCTTCGTTGGGCTGAATGACACGTCCTTGTCGCGCGGTTTCTTCACTGTTGACTGGCCTGAATTCTGACGTGACGATTATGAGGAGGAGAAGCGCTACCAGCAGGAACAAGTAACGATATTTAACAAGCATTTAGTCCTCCTTAGTTTTTTGTGGTGTTATGAATTTTGAGCCGCTAAGCTAATCAAAACGACCTTCTTAATATGACTCCGCTTCAGGTGGTGCACTTAGATATCCTAGGGAAACCAGAAATTGATCCATTTTGTTCACGGTATCAATAAAAGCAGCATTTTCTCCACGGCCAAAATTGAAGAAGGCATGCTTCGCGCCACTGTAGCCAACTACCTCGCAACGGTTGCCTTGTTCTCGCATCTTGTCACAAAACAGCTTCACACTTTTATAAGTAACAGTGGAATCAGCGGTACCATTTATTATAATGGTAGGCCCGATGCCTTTGGTGATATGATGAAATGGAGAAAATGAATGAGCGTCCTCACCAAACCATGCTTCAAATTTGGATAGTTCTTCCGCGGTGGGCTGCCATAAGCCGGGCACGGGCGCCCGCACCACAGCCGGATTAAATAGAATAAGCGCATTAGGCTTAGCGTTTATTGACATATCGTCATTGGGATCGTCATGCCCGTGCAATATTGCTGTTGCGGCGGCCAAATGTCCGCCGGAAGAGCCACCGCCCGCTACAATTCGATTAGAATCTATTCCAAGGCGAGCCGCATTTTTGCGAACCCACCGTATTGCCGATTTTGCATCGGCAACGCAATCCTTAGCTTTTACTCAGTGTCGATCAATTACACGGTAGTCAGCAGTCATAGCTACCATACCACGAGTAGCCAGGTACTCACAGTGTTTTGCAAATTGGATCGGACTGCCGTACCTCCAGCTGCCGCCGAAGAAAAAAATGATTGCCGGGCGTTGATCTCCCTCACGATGGGCTTTTAGGGTAAATATCCATAATTGTAGTTTCGTGTCACCTACCAGTTTGTAGGTCTCCACCCGTGCCTGAGGAATATCTGGGTGATATAGCCAAGGCTGACTCATTAAAGTTGATGGCAGGATGATGCACATAAAAAACACAAAGAGATCAGCTTTCTGGACTTTCACTACATCGGAAATGCTAATATATGACATCGGGCCTTCCTTTATTATTAATACTCCTCCTACATTAAATGCTTAACTAACTGAGCTCGCATAACAAACGTGACCAGTTAGTTCTATCTACCTCGTTTAGGGATTTCAGTGCTAACTTGGTATCGATAAGTTTAACATTATGAGAAACGCTTGTTTTTAATCTTTGAGGCCAATTCCCTTTGTCGTTTGAAGACGCTTCAACTCTATTTCCGCAAAATGATACTCAAAAAAATCTGTCATATGACTGGCTAAGCATTTTTCAAAATATTCCCGCGCGACCGTTGTATCGGGCGCTGATGTATTTAATTCAACATCCATATTTAGCAAATAAGCCATACCAAGATAATAGTATGTCTCACACTGCTTTTCCTTTTCTTTTTGTGGATCCTGGTCTTTCGTTAGCTCCCAGATCATGCTTTCCGGAATATCGCCGGAGTAGAAGCGCACAATAGGTGTTATCCATGATTCGTCGCTAAGGGATTTGGAGAAATCGCGCATTTGTACTTGTGCTTGCTCAACCTTACCCAACCGACATTGGAGGAGAAAATAAAAGAGCCGGTCATATATATTTGCTACTCCAAGGTCGACCGCCTTCTGATATTTTGACAAGGCCTCTTCAAACCTTCCCTGCTCATTGTACAAACGCCCAAGACTGCCCCGCGCCGGATGGAAATGCGGGTTCTGCTGTAAAGCGTATTCAAGTGCGGAGATTGCCTCCTTATACCGCTCTTGACGTTCAAGTGCACCGGCGAGGATTACATACGACCAGAAGTAACCGGGTTGCAGGCGGATCGCCTCCCGCACGGCTGCCTCAGCCGCACGCGGGTCAGGCGGATTTTGAGAATCATAGGTAAAAGCTAGGTGACACCAGGCATAAGCGTTCTTTGGGTCTTCGGGGTCCTGACCCAGCCCGATGCGATACTTCTCGATAGCGTCATCAAAATCGCCTCGAAGAGCATAAACTTCAGCTAAGGCGACATGGACTTCGGCAAGCTGCGAATCGAGCGCCAGTGCTTGTTTTGCCAGGTTCTCTGCAAGCTGCAAACGTTCGGCAGTCGCATCCACCTTGAAGAAGTAAGAGGAGGAATGCACGATGGACAGACCCGCCAGAGCGAGGGCGTAATTTGGATCAGATGCAAGAGCATCTTCAAAGTGCTTTTGAGCAGCTTCGAGCCTTTCCTCCGGAACAGACAAACTGACATGAAAGGATTCGATCAGAGCCCAGCCACGCAAAAAGGCATCGTAGGCCTCGAGGTTTTCCGTATAGCGTTGGCGAACGGCTTCTGTTTCCTCTGGGCTTAATTGGAAGTTGAGTGCTTCTGCGATTTTCAGCGCAGTTTCTTCCTGCAGCGCGAACAAGTCATTCAACTCTCCGTTAAATTCTTCCGACCAGAGGTGGAAGCCAGTAGCAGCATCAGTTAATTTAACGGTGATGCGGACGCGCTCATCTGCCTTGCGAACGCTACCACTGAGGATATACGTCACCCCAAATTCCTCACCAACCTGGCGCAGATCTTTTTGTGCTCCTTTCATAGATGTAATTTGTAGATTTTCAAGTTGACATAGTTTGCTGATGAGTTCCTCCGTCATCCCGTTTACGAAGTAGTCTTCATGAGAGTCGCCCATTAGATTCTCTAGCGGCATCACGGCAATCGAATTGATGGTAACGTTCTGATCAGGAAAGAAATAAATTCTGGCCAAAATGAACAAGAGTAAAATCAAGAAAGCGACAAAACCACTATAGAGATAGATTCGATTCCTTCTTCCTGGTTTTGCCCTAATTGAACTTGTGTCTGTTTTTCCTGATATGAGTTCGGCTCTCAAGGATTGCAAATCTACGATTATTTCGTCGGCATGCTGGTAACGTTCATCAGGATTTTTAGCCAGTGATTTATCGATAACGATTAGCAAGCCATTTGGAACATTGGCTTTGTATCGCTCCAAGGGTTCCGGTTTTTCGTGCAGAATCGAGTAAGTGACCGCCGCCTCGTAATCCCCCTGAAACGGCAAGCGTCCGGTTATCATTTCGTAAAGCACAACGCCAAATGCCCAGATATCCGTGCGATAATCTACGATATCACCGCGCGCTTGTTCCGGCGACATGTAGGCGGCCGTGCCCAGGGTCGTGCCCTTCTTGGTTACCTGCGCCCCGCCGACGATTCTTGCCAGCCCGAAATCCATGATTTTCACCTGGCCTTCTTCGGTAATCATGATGTTGGCGCTTTTGATGTCACGATGTACGACACCTTTTTTGTGCGCAGCCTGCAGGCCTGCAGCGATTTGGGTGGCGTAGCTGAGGATTTGTTCAATTGCAAATCCCCCTCGGTCCCCTTTTTTCAAAGGGGGAGGCCCACCACTTCCCCCCTTTAGTAAAGGGGGGTCAGGAGGGATTTGAATGATCTCCCGCAATTCCTTGCCCTCGATGTATTCCATCACAATGAACATCTCGTCATCCACTTCCTCGATGGCGTAAACGTGGGCGATGTTCGGGTGGTTCAGGGCCGCGGCGGCCTGCGCCTCGATTTTAAAACGCGCGCGTTCTTCCTGGCTGGCCGCAATCTGGCGCGGCAGGAATTTGATGGCGACGTCGCGTTTGAGCCTGGTATCTTCGGCTTTGTAAACCACGCCCATGCCGCCTTCGCCGAGCTTTTCAACAATTCGATAGTGTAAGATTGTTGTTCCAATCATCGACGATACCTTTCCCGATGCTCGGAGTTAATCCCATCTGTTTCTTTTTTGGGGAGACCGCTTCGCGGGAGCAAACTATTGCATTCTTTTACTAAGGAAAGTCCCGCCTTGCACGGGATTAATTCATCATATTTTTGCATTAAGGTAAACATACTGCCCTCACCCAACTTCTGTATGATTCTATAGAGATTTTCTTTCCTGTTAAATCATCCATTGTGATCCTCCGATATATCTTAATGGCAAGTCCATATCTGGTGGACTTCGCCGAATTGTTGATTGATTTGGTCAAGAATGTTGGACTGGCCTGTTATTTAGCTTTTTCCCAATTAATGATGTAAATGTTAAGTGGGATTTCCAAAAGCTCATGTTCACAAGCCGATTTCTTGCAATCCCTGCTGCCACGTAAAAAACCTGACTTAAATAAATTTTATCACTTTGGGAGCCAGGGGTAATGCTTTCGCTATTTTATGAGCCTTAATTGGAAATAATCGGTCGGCAAAAGCATGAAATTTCAAAGCGTTCCTTCAATGGAACAGTCTTCCTGTTTCCACAAGGTGCTGCCGAAAAAAGCGATTAATTGGTGGAAAATTAACGGCCCTGCTAAATCTACTTTATATTTGTCCGCTATTTTTAAAGGATACTAAATAAACAAGCTCTGGCGTATTTTTATTCTAGTTTATTTAACAGAACCTGCAAGTTGTGTGAGTATGGGACACAAGCCTGTTCGGTTACCGCGAAGTGGCGGCTATTCTTTTGGTTTCACTTCGATCAAATACGTGCCTTTGATGGCTTTAAATCCGTCTTCCGTTATAAATGCCACCGAGGGTTCGCGCCCTTCTCGTCCGAGGATGGAGGCGCAACCGACCTCACCGTTTTTGTTGACCGCCACGAACTTATCCGAGAAATTGACTTTCTCGGGTCCACCGTTGATGTCGATAATGCGCTGGCAGACGGCTTCGCAGGCTGCCTGCGGCGACATACCGCTGCGCATTTTTTCCACCAGCAAAAAGCTGCCGCAGGTGCGGATGACTTCTTCGCCGCGGCCAGTCGCTCCCGCGGCGCCCACTTCGTTGTCTACATACAGGCCCGCGCCGATAATAGGGGAGTCGCCCATCCGACCCGGTATCTTCCAGGCCAATCCGCTAGTGGTGGTGATGCCGGCGACATTGCCATCTTTGTCGATACCCAAAACATTGATAGTGCCGGTAGGCCTTTCTTCCTTTTCATAATTGTTGTCAGCTGGCGGGAACCAGTCATCCTTGTCACTGAGATTTTCCTTCCATTTCAACCAGCGCAGCCGGGCTTTGTCGGTGAGTAAATTTTCTTTTTTAAAGCCATGCATTATGGCGAATTTTAGCGCACCTGCGCCCACCAGATGGATATGGTCGGTGCGTTCCATCACCAGTCGCGCCACGGAGCAGGGTGTTTTGATGCCTTCCAAAGCCGCCACCGAACCGCAATTGTGAGTGGGGCCGTACATCACGGAAGCATCCAGTTGCACCACGCCCTGTTCGTTGGGTAAACCGCCGTAGCCTACGCTGGAATCTTCTGGGTCCAGCTCCACCACATTGGCGCCTTTTTCCACCGCATCCAGAATATTTCCGCTTTGGTTGAGGTTGTCCCATGCGGGAGTTAGAACTTTTTCCCCCCATTTTTCACCACGGCTGCACACAATGATGGGTAGCTTAGCGGCGGGCTTTTTAGCAGGGATGATGATTTCAGGTAGCTTTTCGATGAAGGGCAGGGCTAAGCCCACACTGGCAGTTTTTTTTATGAAATTTCTGCGATTGATGGTTTTTGACATCCGTCTCCTCCGTTATAAAAAATAATTGAAAAGTTAAACCATTACCAATAATTGAGTGATTCGCTATTAGCCGTTGGCTGTTAGCTAATAAAACACAATCAGCTAAAATGGTTTTGTAACTCACCTGCCTGTGTGTGCACCTGTCTGCCGTGCCGGCACCGGCAGACCCAGACGGGCCTAACAGGTGAAAGGATAGTCTCAATGTACGTTCCCAAACATTTAATACCCATGGTCAAAAGCTAAAAGCCAATCGCGGGTTTTGGGTGTTAGAAATGATCGGGCCTTAATCTTGATAAATCTTCACCACGGGTTGCCCGTTGTTACGCACATAACCGCGGTACATGCCTTTGGTATTAAACGGCATGGCGATGTTGCCGTTTTTGTCGATGGAGATAATGCCGCCGGTGCCGCCGAGTTCGGTGAGTTTTTCCCTGATCACTTTACGGGCTGCTTCCTGCAAAGACAGGTTTTGGTAAGCCATGAGCGCGTGAATATCGTGAGTTACCAGCAGGCGCATGAAATACTCGCCGCTGCCGGTAGCGGATATGGCGCAGGTTTGGTTGTTGGCATAGGTGCCGGCGCCGATGATGGGGGAGTCGCCAACCCGGCCGTAATGTTTGTTGGACATGCCGCCGGTGGAAGTACCGGCTGCTAAATTGCCGTTTTTGTCCAGCGCCGCGCAGCCGACGGTACCTTTGGATTTGTCTGCGTGCTTCTCGTATTTTTTTTCCTGCATTTCGCGTTTAGTGCTTTCGGATTCCTGGGTTTCCGCTTCTTTTTGTTTCTGCAATTGCTGCCATCTTCTTTCGGTGTAAAAGTAGTACTGAGATACTTTCTGCATGTTGTGCAGGGCGGCGAAATCTTCCGCGCCCTGGCCCACCAGCATGACATGCGGCGATTTTTCCATGACCAGTCGCGCCAGGCTAATGGGATTTTTGATGTGTTTCACCCCGGCAATCGTTCCCGCCTGCAGCGTTTTGCCGTCCATGATGGAGGCGTCCAGCTCGTGGCTGCCGTCGCTGGTGAAAACCGCGCCTTTGCCGGCGTTGAACAGCGGCGAGTCTTCCATGATGTTGATGACTTTTTCCACGGCATCCAGACTGCTGCCGCCGTTGCTGAGAATTTTGTAGCCCACCAGCAACGCTTCCTTCATTTTGGCGCGATAAGCTTCTTCCAGCGCCGGCGTCATATTTTCTTTGGTGATGGTGCCGGCGCCACCGTGAATGACGAGTCCGAATGTTGGCTGCGACGCCGGCTGAGTAAATATGGTCGGCGGATTAATCATGAGAAACGAGACCAGAAGGACCCCGATCAATGTTTCCCGGATGCTGTTTTTATCTGTTCTTTTCATTTTTGCACCTCATGTATGGATTTAATTAAATTGGGTAAGTGGAACCCATACGGTGAATTATATTTGATGCTGATCAGTGATTGAACGAAAAGTCCGGAATTCTGGCGAAAGCATGTTTTCCCGAATTGACATGGGGACTCATGAGAAGATCGCTGGAAAAATGGACTTAATCAACAGAGTCATCAATGAAACGACCGAATTGTTAAACATGAAATGTAACGGTTCAGCCTGTCATCCCACAATTGACAGATATTTATTGAATCTGAGAATTATTCATCCAAACAAATAAACGCTAAAAAACAAACAAGATCCCTGCGGGATGACAAAACAGGATGAACCGTTGCCATAAAATAACAATAAATGCGAATGGAGTCAAGGGTTAGAGTAAATTTTTATTGGATTTATCCAAAAATTATGGTATATTAGCACGTTCAAAATATTGGAGTATGTTGATGCAATTCAGATTGATTCATCTATTGTTTATCACTGTTTGGGTGCTGGCGGGCATGGTAGAACCGGCCTCAGCCGCACCTTTTAGCATAAAAGAGCAAACGAAAAAAAACCGTTCAGAATCAAAAACCAAATACCATCCCAAAGCCATGGACCTGGTCATTCAAGGGACTATCTATGATTTGAACGGGGAGTACGCGAAAGCGCTTGCATCCTTTAACGAAGCGCTTCTTTACGAACCAAACTCGGCATCCATTTGTCAATCCATCGCAAAGGAATATATTTATCTTCGAAAAATAGACAGCGCCATTGAAATGCTTAAACGCAGCATCGCGCTGGATGCGGACTATCTCGAAAGCCATCAACTGCTGGCCACGATTTATCACCGTAAAGGCGATATCGAGCTGGCGGAAAAACAGTATGCTACCATCATCCGACTGGATTCTACCAACATCGACGCCCATCTCAATCTGGCCGCCATCTATCTCTCGCAGGATAAAACCGCCGAAGCAGCTAAATTATACGAAAATCTCATCAACCTGAATCTGGCCAATGAAGAGATTCAGTTTCAGCTCGGGAATTTGTATTACAAAGAAAAATCCTACGGAGATGCTTTGAGAGTGTTCAGACAGTACATTCGCGATTATCCCCAGGATGAGCAGGGTTTTCTGGCAGTTGGCATGATCTACTTGGCACAAAAAGACACCTCGGCGGCGCTGAAATGGTACAGAGAAATCTACGACGAACATACTGATTTTGTCAACGTTCGGGAAGAGCTTACGCAACTTTTGGTGGATTTACACCGATGGGATGAAGCCATTGAAATTTATCAACAGGATGCCCAGGGCGACAGCGCGGAAATTTTGTCCACCATTCGAATGGCGGAGTTATATTATGACAAAGGCGATACCGCTCGCGCACTGGAGATTTTTACCGAATTAACTCATACCCATTCCCATGACTGGCGCATTTTTTATAAATTGGGTCAGATTTATTTCATGGCGCGAAACTACGAAAAGAGCATCCATTATTTGCGAAAGACCCTGGATTTAAACAATACCATTCCGGATGTCTGGTTTCGACTCGGCCTGTCCTTGCAGCAGCACGGCGATCTCCAGGAAGCCGAGGCCAAATTGCGGCAGGCTCAGAAATTAGCGCCGGCGCATCCCGGTACGAATTTTTATCTGGGCAACCTGCTTTTTCAGAACAAGAATTATAAAGAGGCGGTGAAATTTTTAGAAATTTCCATGCGCAGCGCACCGGACAACGCTATCACAGTAGGCACGCTGGCGGCGGTTTTTGAGGAAATGGGGGAGATCGAAAAGAGCACCGAGTATTACGAAAAAGCACTGGAAATCGATCCTGACAACAGCACCATATTAAACAATTACAGTTACAGTTTGTCGGAGAGAGGGGAGCGCTTGGAGGAAGCTCTGGAAATGGTAAACAAAGCGCTGGAGGCGGATCCCGAAAACGGCGCGTTTTTAGATACCATCGGTTGGGTATATTATAAAATGGGCGAGTACGAAAAAGCTCTGAACTACATCAAAAAATCCGTTGAAATACGGGATACTTCCGCCGAGGTCTTGGAACATCTCGGGCACGTTTATGAAAAATTAGGACAATTGCAGCAGGCCATTCAGTACTGGAAAAAAGCGGTGGAATTGGAACCGGAACGTGAAAGCGTGCTTTTAAAACTCAAAAGCAATTAGGCAAAAAATAAAATCATTCTATTGGTGAAAACAAAATTCTGGTGGCAGCGGTCTCATATATTTCAATTCGTGTGTTTCATTTTGTTGTGCGTCACGCCCATCGGTTGCGCAACATCCTCTAAAAGTAAAATTCCCGATTTATCCAGCATCTCGCCTTCGACTATTCAAAAAAGGGTTGCTCGTAATTTTCAAAATCTAAACAGTTTTGAAGGCCAGGCGCGGGTGATCATTGAATTGCCCGGCAACGGCTATAACGGCTATTCACAAATATTCATCAAATTCCCAGACTCCGTTTTCGTGAAAACCGAAGCCATGTTAGGTATCGACATCGGCGCGTTGTTTGTGGATAAGAAAAAATTTGGCGCCTATGCCCCGCGTGAAAACGAGTTGTATTACGGAGAAATCGAGCTGCTGGATTTGCGTGATTTTCTACAAATTGAACTGGAAACAGACGAGCTATTGGAAGTCTTAACCGGTTTGATTCAGGTGGTGGTGGACAGCTCGTCAACGCTACAAATCAACGATGGTAAATTTTTAATAACCACGCGCAAATACCACGGAAAAATCAAGTATTGGATCGACGCCAGGAAATACGTGGTGACCCGGAGTCAGTTGTTGAATGCGCAGGGCCAGGTAGTGCAGACGAAAAAGTTTCGGCGTTTTCGCAAAAACAAAGGAGTGGTGCTGCCGCAGAACATCTGGCTCACGCGCCCGCTGGCAAAAGAACAAATTACCGTGTACTACACCCGGCAAAAAATCAATCACTCCATCTCATCGAAAAAATTTAAATTGAAAGTGGCTGACAATGCCCGGCGAATTTATTGGGGCGATGTAAAACGGCCGCAGATCGAACGCAAACCAAATTGAAAAAGAGCTTTGGATAAGAAAAAATCGTTGGTAAACGAAATCGCTGTTTCCATCGTGGTGCCTTTATTCAACGAAGCCGAATCCCTGGATGAACTGCACCAGCAATTGTCGGAGGTGAGCTGCACCTTAACAAAACCGCTGGAAATCATTTTTGTAGATGACGGCTCCACGGATGACTCCATGGCTGTATTGAATAAACTTCACCAGCAGAATGCCGCCATCCGTGTGTTCCAATTCCGTAAGAATTACGGCAAGTCAGCCGCCTTAGCGTTGGGATTTGCCCAAGCGCGCGGAAAAGTCATCGTGACTTTAGACGCCGATCTACAGGACGATCCGAAGGAAATTCCCCATCTGATCCAGAAATTAGAAGAGGGCTTTGATCTGGTTTCCGGCTGGAAAAAGCACCGCAAGGATCCGTTTATCAAACGAGTCAGCTCGAAATTTTTTAACCGGGTGACTTGCATTTTAACGGGACTCAAACTGCACGACATCAACTGCGGGCTGAAAGCGTACAAGCGCGAAGTCACGGAAAATATCAAAGTGTACGGGCAGTTGCATCGATTTTTGCCGGCGCTGGCGCAGTGGCAGGGGTTCAAGGTGGGCGAGGTGGTAGTGGAGCATCATCCGCGAAAATACGGCCACACCAAATTTGGCGTTTCTCGATTTACTGCGGGTTTCTTCGATCTCATCACGGTACTTTTCATCACGCGCTACACCCGACGGCCGCTGCACCTGTTCGGATTGGCTGGCCTGATGTCTTTTTTGCTGGGTGCGCTGGTGAGTCTCTATCTGGCATTCGAACGCATATTTCTCGGCAAATATTTGTCCAACCGGCCACTGCTGTTTTTGGGAATTTTGCTAATCATCGTCGGCGTGCAGTTTGTTTCCATCGGTTTGCTGGGCGAAATGATCAGCGAAAGCCGCAAAGGGCAGATCGATTATTCAATTAAGAAAGTGTTGGAATAAACCGCGTACGGCCGGGCTGTAATTCACAAATCACAAACGATCAAATCCCAAATAAACAAAAAGTTCCAAATTTTCAAATTGTCAATCGCCGTGAATGAAATTTCTCCCCCGTATCTGGGCAACAAGTGTAGTGTACAATTTTCACACTGCCAAACAAGCCCGTGTGGGATGGAAGTTCGTATGATTATAAAAGTGTTTGAAAATAAAAGGTTCATCTTTAATCATTAAGATTCAGATCGTTTAACTAAATCACTCGAAATTGTAAATGGTAAAACAACAACTTGACACCATCATCCTCGCCGGCGGGCTGGGCACGCGCTTACAAACCGCGGTGGCAGACTTGCCGAAACCCCTGGCACCGGTCAATGGCCAGCCGTTTTTGAATTACCTTTTAAATCACCTGCGCCGAGCCGGAATCAAAAGAGTGGTTCTGGCCACCGGCCACTTACACCACAAAATTGAGGACTATTACGGCACAAGCTATCATGATCTTGAAATAGACTATTCAATGGAATCCGAGCCCCTGGGGACCGGCGGCGGCATCCGAAAAGCACTGACGCAAACCACCACCGACGAGGTGTTGATTTTAAACGGCGACTCGTTTTTTGATTTTGATTTGCAGACGATATGGCGTGTTCATAAACTGCAGCAGGCGGATTTAACCATCGCGCTCAAGCCGATGCAAAATATCGCGCGCTACGGAATCGTGCGCACCGAGTCGTCGCGGGTGATCAGTTTTGAAGAAAAAAAGCCGGTGGAGTTTGGCTACATCAACACCGGCGTTTACCTTGCGCAAAAGAATTTGTTCGACGGTTTTAATTTGCCGCAAAATTTTTCCATCGAGGCAGACTTCTTGAAAAAGTACACCCGTGAACTGCAAATTCACGCCTGCATTTCAAACGCTTATTTTATCGATATTGGCATTCCAGAAGATTATGAAAAAGCGCAGATTGAAATGAGGAGATATGAATAAAGCTCTGCTGTTAGATCGCGACGGCGTGATCAACAAAGAAATCAATTATCTGTTCAAAACAGAAGATGTGGAATTTTTGCCGGGCATTTTCGAAACCTGCCGATTATTTCAGGATCGGGGCTTCTTGCTCATCGTGGTGACCAATCAGGCCGGCATCGGCCGCGGCTACTATACCGAAGAGGATTTCTGGCGGCTCACCCATTGGATGGACGATGAATTTAAAAAGCGCAGTGTGAAAATTGCAAAAACCTATTTTTGTCCCTTTCACCCCACTGCCGGGGTGGGAGACTACAAAAAAATCTCCTTTGACCGAAAGCCCAATCCGGGCATGATATTGAAAGCGCGCGATGAATTTCAGTTGAATCTGCAAGAAAGTATTTTAGTAGGTGATAATGAAAGCGATATCGAGGCGGGAATCAACGCCGGCGTGGGTACCAACGTTTTGATTGCCACAGAATATGACAGCTCGACCCACACCCAGGCCGATCTGATTATCAATTCGCTTCAGGATTTACCCCGGGCACTTGATATAAAATGAAGATTACCGTAATCTCAGCAGCCTATCCGTTACGCGGCGGCATCGCTCAACATACAGGCATTATGACGCAAAAACTGCTGCAAAGAAAACATGAGGTCGAAGTGATCACGTTCAAACGGCAGTATCCCAAATTATTGTTTCCGGGCAAAACTCAGCTCGACTGCAGCGGAGACGCATCCGTCAAAATCGACACCCGGCCACTGCTGGATTCCATCGGACCGCTGAGCTGGTACCGCGCATTTAAGCTGATCAGAAAAGCTCAACCGCATTTGCTGCTCATCAATTACTGGATGCCGTTTTTTGCGCTGTGTTTTGGCAGCATCGCCTGGCTGGTCAAAAGACGGGCGCCCACCCGAATCGTGTATCTGTGCCACAACATCATCCCGCATGAGAGGAGGATCGGGGATGTGGTCCTGACGAAATTCGCCTTTAGAGAGGCAGACGGCTTCATAGTACAGTCCGAAGTGGTGAAATCGCAGCTCCTTTCGCTGTGTCCTAATGCCAGGTACAGACTCGTTCCGCATCCGGTTTATGAAATTTTTGGTCAGGCGATGGACAAAGTCACTGCTAAAAAACAGCTCGATTTGCCGGACGAAAAAGTCATCTTATTTTTTGGATATGTGAGGGCTTACAAGGGACTGGATTTACTTCTGCGGGCCATGCCGGGGATATTGAAAAAGGTGAAGCTGAAATTGCTGGTGGTAGGGGAGTTTTATGAAGACCAAGAAAAGTACCGGAGCCTGATTGCGGAATACGGCCTGGTAAATCATGTGCGGATTCACGCTGAATTTGTGGCTAATCGACAGGTCAGTGTGTACTTTTCCGCCGCGGATGTGGTGGTGCTGCCTTACAAATCCGCCACCCAGAGCGGCATCGTGCAGATCGCTTATCATCTCAACAAGCCCTGCATCGTCACCGACGTTGGCGGACTGGCCGAAGTGGTGGTGCATGAAAAAACCGGTTTGGTGGTGGAGCCAGAAAACCCGACTAAATTGGCGCAGGCGGTTGTGCAATTTTATAAACAAGCTCGGGAACAGGAATTCGTGCAAAACGTGCAACGGGAAAAGAAAAAGTATTCCTGGCAATGCATGATCCAGGCCATTGAAGAATTTGGTGAAACCAAAATGGAGCAGCAGGATGACTGAAGAAAAATATCGCCGGGTGCCCATTTTAAAATTCCATTACGAGGAAATCGAAAAAATCGTGGCGCAATCCACCCAATTCCAGTCGGTGGCCGATTACGTGAATTTTGTTTTGCAGGAGATGCTGTCCGGCGATGTGGAATCGAACGACTCCCGGCAGGCGGAAGAAGTCATCAAACTGCGATTACGAGATCTGGGCTATTTATAATGGAAAGCAAACCCGCCAACCTCATTTTGATCACCGTGGATTCCTTGCGCGCGGACCATTTAAGCTGTTACGGGTACCGCCAGCCCACTTCGCCCAATCTCGATGCTCTAGCCGGGTCGGGCTGGCTTTACACGCAAGCGTTTTCGTGCGGGCCTAATACACCGCATGCTTTTCCGGGTATCCTGGCTTCACACAGTCCGTTGCGGTATGCCCGGTTGGGGTTGTTTGATGCACCGCTGACGCTGGCAGAGGCGCTGAAAATGGCGGGCTACCGGACGCTCGCATTGAACGCCGCCAATCCCTATGTTTCGAGATGGTTTCATTACCAGCGTGGATTTGATGAATTTTACGATTTCCTGGATGATCTCAGCCCGGCCGCGAAGCCATCGCCAACCTCTCATGCCGACGGGGATTCGGAACAATCAGAGAGATGGCCGTCATCTGTGATTTCCGAACCGCAATTTGATCTCAACCGTTATTTGATCTCCGAAGAAAGCATTCATCAAAAAGCCTGCCTGGAAACGGAAATCAACGCCCGGATTTTCGATGTCATCGATGCAATTCGATCGGAACCGTTTTTTCTCTGGGTGCACTACATGGACACGCACTATCCCTACTTGCCGCAGAGGGAAGCGCAAGAACAAATGGACGGCGTCTTCATTTCAAAAACGGAAAACCGCCGCCTCAACCAGCAAGTGCGCGAAAACATGGCGCTGACGCCGGAGGCTTTGCAGGCCACGGTTCATCTCTACGATGCGGCCGTGCGCCAACTCGATAATAAAATTGGGGAGCTGTTGGATTTTCTGAAGAAAGGGCACATTTTTGATTCCACGCACCTGATATTCACCGCAGACCATGGAGAAGAATTTCTCGAGCACGGCGACTTGCAGCATAAGTCAAAACTGTTCGATGAGCTGCTACGCGTACCTTTGATCGTGAAGCTGGCCCATAATCAAGCCGGCGAGCGCTGTCATGATCTGGTGAGTCTTTCGCAATTGGCGCCCACGGTTCTGGAGCTACTCGGGCTTGAAAACCGCTTTGAAAATGACGGATTTTTGCATCACGCGTGGCATGCGGCTGCCCAGCCTCGCCAGCGGGTTTTTGCAGAAGCGAGTTATGTTCATCAAAACCACACGCCGGTCGATCAAAATTTACTCAACACAGAACTGCTGCCAAAAATGTATGCCTGCCGCAATCGGCACTGGAAATTAACTTTCGACACCGCCACGAAACAGTTTGCTCTTTACAATTTTTTGGAAGATCCGATGGAGACAAAAAACTTGTATGCATCGCATTCGGCGAAGGTCGCTTCCATGCAGAATGTCCTGCTCGCTCGCATTGCAGAGTTGGAACGAAGCCGATTGCGTGCTCAGATCGCCCGCATTCGAAATAAAATCGCCATTCCAAATCAAGCTGAACATGCCTTACGCATTTCATTCTGATGCGGCCGCCAAATGGCAGCAGCAATATCTGACCACGAAGAATCACATCCTACCCTTTATTTTGAAGCACCACCGCCTGCCAGCGAACGGGACGGTTTTAGAAATTGGCAGTGGAGAAGGCGGGGTGTTAAAAGCGTTTGCCGAGCACGGCTTCAAAGGGGTCGGCATCGAATTATCGCAAGCGCGTATCGAACATGCCAAAAACCTTTTCAAGGATGATGAAGCCGGCGGTCTCATCACGTTTCTGGCCGGCGACATTCATGACACCGAAAAATTCGCCCAATTCAAAGGGCAGATGGATTTGATCGTTTTAAAGGATGCCATCGAGCACATTCCTGACCAGGAAAGGATTTTAGCGGTACTGCACCAATTCCTCCGAAAGGGCGGCGCGGTGTTTCTGGCCTTTCCGCCCTGGCACAACCCGTTCGGTGGACACCAGCAGTTAGCCGGCTCCCTCTTGAAATTCTTACCGTGGTTTCACATTCTGCCCAAGCCCATTTATCGGGGGATTCTCAACTTGTTCGGGGAAACGGATGTTCAAATTGGCGTGCTGATGGAGATTTATGACACGCGCTTGTCCACCCGGAAATTGGAACGCCTGCTTTCGAAAACGTGCTGGCAGATAAAAAAAAGAGAGTTCTTCCTGTTTAATCCCATCTATGAAGTAAAGTTTGGCATCAAAGGGCGACGGCAATTTCGGTTTCTCAGCCGCATTCCCATTTTGAGGGATTTTCTTTCCACCGGCGTTTATTACCTGATCGAAGAGGCGACCAGCGCCGCATGAACGATAACCGCATTCAAAAGTTATTCAATTTGGATTATTCACAAACCAGGATTTTACGCTCAAAATCGAAAAACTGAGTATTGATAAGCACGTTCGGTGTTCACGCTTCAGCGTGTCCTGGCAGCCTAAAGGCTGAACACCCAACAGGTTCGCTCTCTTTTGTATGAAGAATTCAGGTTAAGAAATGGGTTGCTGTTATTATTTTTTTTTCTGATTATAAAATCCAGATTACATTTATTTTATTTAAAGTGTGTTAATGAGTTTGAGAAATATTTTTTTACGACGCCTGATTTGGTTCAAGTCAATCACAAATCCCATCAAAACAGCGCAGGTATTACTGCTGGCCGCTTTGTTCGTTGACCTCTTTGCTGGCGAACCGAAGTTTGGAGAACGCCAGGATCGCGGCCGAATTGAATTTGACGCCATCGACGAAGCTTCAGGTCTGGTGGCCAGCCGTAAAAATCCCGAGGTTCTGTGGACGCACAACGATTCGGGCGGTGAAGCCCGCGTGTTCGCTATGAATGATCGTGGAAAACATCTGGGGGTGTACCTCCTCGCTGGCGCCGCGGCCCGGGATTGGGAAGATATCGCCATTGGGCCCGGACCCGTGGCGGGGCAGGATTATCTCTATCTCGGAGACATCGGAGATAACAACGCACAGCACGAATTGAAAGTCGTTTATCGCGTGCCGGAGCCCGAGGTGCGGGCGGGTCAGTCGCCGGTGGAAGTCACTTTGCAAGGGGTGGAACGCATCGCCTTTCAGTTTCCGGACGGCAAACGAGACGCCGAGACGCTCATGCTCGACCCACTCACCCGCGATCTCTACATCGTGAGCAAGCGGGAGAGTCGGGTGCGCGTGTATCGGGGGGCCTACCCGCAGTCCACCAGCGAGACTAATCTTCTGCAGCAGGTAGCGGTTCTCAACTTCACACTGGCAGTGGCCGGGGACATTTCCCCATCCGGTCTGGAAATACTCATAAAAAATTATTCCACGGTTTATTACTGGAGCCGCACGCCCGAGCAGACATTGTGGCAGGCTTTTGAGCGACAGCCGATTTCGTTACCTTACACAATTGAACCGCAGGGAGAGAGTATTTGCTGGCAGGCGGATGGCATGGGATATTACACGGTGAGTGAAGAGCTGGCCGGCATTCCGGCGCACCTGTCTTTTTATCCGCGACTCAACACCACTTTCGTGAGCCGGCAGGAAAACCATCCGTTAACGTTTCGTCTGGCTCAAAATTTTCCCAATCCGTTTAACCCGGTGACCCGCATTGAATTTTCTTTACCCGCGGCTTCACACGTTACGCTGAGAATTTACGATTTACTGGGGCAGGAGGTGGCAGTGGTGCTGGATGAGTTTAAATCCGCAGGTGAGCACGCAGTGGAATTCGACGCCAGCGATTTGCCCAACGGGGTTTATTTTTATAAATTGGAATCCCAGGCGTTCAAAGCCTCCAACAATGTCAAAAGACTGGTGGTGCTAAAATAGACCGCAGGGAAGGCTGTTCGAGCTTTAGCTTGTGAGGGAAGAGGGGAGAACGGTCACGCTGAAGCGTGATCACCCGAACTGGCCTGCCGAATCTTCTGAGCAAGAATCGTCTTTGTTCAAAAAAACACACCACACACGATCTACGAAAATGACCGCTCGCTCAGCCCGCGCTAATTCTAATAAATGAAAATGCGTTGCAAACACAGGTTCTAACGTTGCGGATTAGCCTGCTTCAGTTTAAAAAAATCGTCGAATCATCGCGTAAAGATTGAAAACGGATTTTAAATTTCATATATTTGCAAGCGCACAGTGGGGACCACCCATTGGCTGCGGATGAGGTCGACAGGGGTTCGCTAATTGAAATCAGCATTTCTCATAGATACGATTTCTTACCCATATTCGTGAAACAGCTCAATTACCTGCAGGATATTTTGCACCGGATCCAGGCACTTATTGACGAGGTGTGCTCCAAACAACCCACAGTCGACACGGTGTTCAAGCATTACAGAATGAGTGCAAAGCACAATTGCGACAATTCTAAACTCTGCTTACCCTAATGTCATTCTGGAAGAATCTTTTTAATAAACAGCCCTTTACGCCAGGTTTTTAATGATTCCTAAAGAATGACAGATGCGACGTTTTTTTGTTTAAACACAGTCTGTTAACTTGCCGATGCAAGGTGTGATAGCAAACTGAAGCGTGAACACCGGCCTGGTCTTCGCTTTTCAAAATGATCTTTTGCAATTAATTTAATTGAATTCGTTAACTCTTTCAAGGAGGGAATAAAAATGAACTTGATCAAATTCATCATAACCTGGACCAAACGGCTCACCCTGGCGTTCACAGGCTCTTTTATTTTGACGATGCTTATCTGGCTGTTCATTGTTTCGTCCATCTTGAAATTCTTTGATCTGAGTACCATCGCCGACGCCGTGCTCAAGCATCTGCTACCGTCGTTTATTGTGGATGCCGGTGGCAGCGGATTCATCGGTTACCTCTACGCGCCCATACCGGTTTTCATGGAGGGCTTGATCGCGGTGATCATTTTATTGGCCGGTGTGTTGCTGAGTTATAACGTGGCGGCTCTTGTGGATCGGAAAACCCGCAAAATTCCAGATGTGTTCACACACGCACCCGCTCCTCCCGAAAACGGCGACGGCGCCGTGATCCAGCAGTTCATGGAGGCCCGCGGCCTCACCGATTTACGGATCGGCATAATATTAGCGGGCGGCGGCGCCAAAGGAGCATATCAGGCCGGCGCCATGAAAGCCATTCACGATTTTCTGGAGCAAAACAACATGCTCAATAAAGTGAAAATGATTTCGGGCACTTCCATCGGCTCCTGGAATGCCATGTTCTGGCTGGCGGGTCTGGTGAAATCGCCCGCCAGAGATGAGCAGAGCGCCCACGAAAACTGGTGGAAAGCCATTGATATCAAGCGAGTGATCGAATTTTCCTCCTACCTGCCCATGACCAAAAATTATTTTCTACACACCAGTCCCTGGAAGAACACGTTTGATGCCATGTTTGTGGAAACCCCCGAGGTCAAGGAAGCGCTGATGCAGCGGCTGTTTGAAAATCCCGAAGAGGCCATGCATTTTTATCTGACGCGTTCCAATGTCGGGTCCGGGCGACTGGAGTTTGCCACTAACAATGTCAAACTGCCGCAAATGACCCGGCCGAAATGGCACCAAGGTAGAGTGGAAGGCGCCGAGGCCGTCGTACCCACTTCCGATTACGAGCTCATCGAACACAAAGACGGCGTGGATGTGCTGGAGCGCATGAAAATAGCGGTGTTTGCTTCCATGGACCTACCGCCCATGTTTCCGTACATGTTCATCGACAATGAGTGGTTTGAAGACGGCGGCGTGGTGGATAACTTGCCGCTGCGCTTTGGCACTGCCATTGAGCAGTGCAATCTTTTGTTTGTGCTGCCATTGAATGCTTCCTTTTTTGCGGAAGTGGATCACAAATCGATTTCAAAACGCGTGTTCCGGGTCATGGATGTGCGCCAGGGCGTGCTGGAGCGCGATTCCATGAAAATGACCCGGTTGTACAATGAAAAAGCTCGTCAAAAAGATCCGGCGACGAAAGAGCTGGTGTCGGTGTTCGCCATTTGCCCCAACCAGCCACTGGGCATCGGTACCGCGGAATTCTGGAAAACCAAAGAAGCCGGCGAAGCCTTCGAGCTCATGCACAAAGCCACCCGCGACGAGCTCAACGACCATTTTCTGGAGTCCACCCGCCCGGACTGGTTGCGCATGGCCCTGGTGAGCCCCCTGGGTGAGATCACCTATCGCGATGATTTTTAAATGCAAAGCCGGCTGCATTGTCCTGAATGCTTTCTGGACTTCTCAGAGAAGCAATCTCCGTTTTAATTACGGCAGGTGATTGCTTCGTCCCGCACACACCGCGGAATTCGCAATGACAGGGCGTTAGGTGAGTTTTCGTTCAGGCACTAAATAATTTGAGAATTACAGGCAGACAAAAATAACTTTTCAAAATTTGTTCGCATTTGTTTATGTAAATACAACTAAAATGTACCAAGTCATTCCGGAGGGAAAATGATGGCAAGAAGCATTTCATTTTTCGTGTTGACGCTTACGATGCTCATAAGCATCAAGGTGTGTGAAACCCGGGCACAGGATAACTGGCCGCAATGGCGCGGCCCGGCTCAAAACGGCGTCAGCTCGGCAAAAAATCTGCCCACGACCTGGAGCGCTACCGAGAATATCGTCTGGAAGACGCCGCTGCCGGCCTGGAGCGGCGGCACCCCCATCATCTGGGGTGATCGGATCTTTGTGACTTCGCCCAGCAAAGCCGAACCGGCTGCAAAGATGCCGCCTAAAGAATCGCAGCAGGAAACGCGCGGCCGCCGCAGGTCTCGTGGACAGGCACGCAATCCCGGCGGCGACACGCTGCTGCTGATTTGTCTCTCCAAAAAAGATGGTCGCATCCTCTGGCAGCGCGACCTGGACAAAGGCAACCGGCTGCACCGCAAACAAAATAATTCGTCGCCTTCGCCGGTCACCGATGGCCGGCACGTCTGGGTGGTCACGGGCACCGGTGCGGTGACGGCCTTCGATATGGACGGCAAGCAGCTCTGGCAGCGCAACCTGCAGGAGGACTATGGGCGGTTCGGTTTGAACTGGGGTTACGCTTCCTCGCCGCTGCTGTACAACAGCAAGCTGTTCATTCAGGTGCTGCAGGGGTACCGCACCGACGACCCTTCTTATGTGGTAGCATTTGATGCCCTGTCGGGGAAGGAGCTCTGGCGACAGGAACGGCCCACCGACGCTTTGGCAGAATCCCCCGATGCCTACACCACGCCGGCTTTGCTGCAGCATGACAGCCAATCCCAAATCGTGATCACCGGCGGCGACTACGTGACCGGTCACGATCCGGAAAGCGGTACGGAAATCTGGCGGGCAGGTGGCTTGAATCCTCAGAAGCGTAGAAATTACCGTATCGTGGCCTCGCCCATGGTCGTGGACGGTATAGTCTATGCTCCCACGCGCAGGAAGCCCTTGTTGGCTTTGCGGGCCGGCGGCAAAGGCGATGTTAGCACGAGTCACCTGGCCTGGAAATGGGCCGGAGAAGCGGCCACCGACGTGCCCACGCCGGTGTGCGACGGCAAGCATTTCTACATGGTGGATGACCGCGGCAGAGTCATCTGTCTTGACGCCAAAACCGGCGAAGTGGTCTGGGGGCCGCAGCGCACGGTGCAGGGTATTGTCAGTGCCTCGCCGCTGCTGGCCGATGGCAAGCTCTACATCATCAACGAACAGGCGGTGAGTACGGTGCTGGCAGCAGGCGGGGAGTTCAAGCTGCTGGCCACCAATGAGCTCGACGGCAGCTACACCCTGTCTTCGCCGATCGCTAGCGGCTCGCAGCTCTTTCTGCGCACGGCCACACATTTGTACTGTATTTCTGATGCAGAATACCTTCCAGGTCTTTAAGACCTGGAAGGTATGGATCGGCGCTACTTTTTTTGCTTGCATTTCCCAAAAGGGATTATTATTATAATTCTAACGCTGGAACGCATTCCGGCACTTCTTCTCCACACCGACGCCACACTTAGTACCAGCGTTTTAAAAACAATACGTATCCTTCACAAGATGAATGTTCAGCCACTCTAAACGGAGGGTGGAGTTGATGATCTGTTTGATAACCAATCATACACTATTCTTCACTGAAAAAACCTGAATGAGTTTGTAAGGTCATTCACTCGAAGCCTTGCAGAGAGTTATTAAATTTAATCTCAGGGTGCAGGTTTGATTTTACGTTGCAGCAAGATTTCACCCCTACAGGGTTTTGGGGATTTAGGATTGAACATTTCTATAAATATACCACCCCTACGGGGTTCGCTAATAAAACAAAGCGACGTTTTGCAATAAATCGCTCCACAAGAGTGGCTGTGTATAGCAATCGGCCATATCGAAAACAAAAAAAACCGACGGGTTGGGATGAAATATCATGAAAATTCATTTACCCTGAAAAATTCACAACTTCGTTGTCATTCAGGAGGAATCCTTTTAATTAACAGCAGTTTACTTTAATAAAAAGACTCCTCCTGAGTGACAACCGGATTTATGCTGACCATAAACCGTGAATTTTTGAATTAATCAGGTTACGTAAAATCGAACCGGCATCATTAAATTTTTAGTAAGGGGGATTTGTCGATTATGTTAGGAAAACTAATCTTATCTTGCAGGCCTATTGTTATGAAAGAATTTCAATACGAAATGCGTCCAGAAGACGCAATTGCATTCAGCGACTATCATGTTAACCACTCCAAGAAAATCAAACGACTTTTGATGGAAAGATCCTGCAAGGACTTGATAGTAAAAGTGTTCTCGTTTTGAGAGATTTACACTCATTATTCTCTCTTGTTATATATAAAGACCTAACATTTCTCCCTTCAGTTACGGTCAAAAAAAGTTTACCGTAACTGTCATTCCCCGCCTTGCGGGACTGGTAGGAGGAATCCATTTGATTTTAAGCACAGGTGCTACTTCAATACTCATTTCTTAGAACTAAAAAGATTCTTCCAGAATGACATTAAGACCTTGTTTATATGATAGTTTTATCAGCTTATTGAAGTGAGAAATGTTAAAAAAGATGTTAAAGCCACCTCGCTCAACCGCAACATTAAAAAACATACCAATCATTTAAAAAGGAGACTGCCATGGAGTTCAAAAGCAAATCCATGAGTTTCGGGATTATCATCGCACTATCTTTCTTATTCAACACCACTATAAATGGCCAATCAAAGCAGGCTGAATATCGCCCCGGAGAAGTGATCGTGAAATTCAAAACGGAGGTTCCCTCGGCATCGATCACCAGTATCTTTTCAACTGCAGGAATTCAGATTACCCAGCAATTTAGTGATATTTCTGTCTACAAATGCACAATCGCTGGCGACAAAACCGTGACTAAAGCAGTAGCTGAATTAAGAGCACAGGCTAATGTCGAATATGCGGAACCGAATTACATCTATCATACATTCAGAGACCCAAACGATCCAAGCTTTCCTGACCTATGGAACCTGGTCATGATTTCTGCTCCGCAAGCGTGGGACATGCAAACAGGGAATAGAGCGAATATTGTGGGGGTCATCGACACCGGCGTCGAAATGCAACACGTGGACCTCGAAGCCAATATGTGGAGAAATCCGGGCGAAAGCGGCGACGGTAAGGAAAGCAACGGCATTGACGATGACAGCAACGGTTTCATAGATGATTACCAGGGATGGGATTTCATCAATGACGACAATGATCCCAATGACGACAATAATCATGGTACCCACGTCTCTGGTACAATTGGCGCTGTGGGTAACAACGGAATCGGCATTGTTGGAGTCAACTGGGAAGTATCGATCATGCCGCTCAAGTTTTTGGGCTCCGAGGGCAGCGGGACCACAGATGACGCGGTTGCAGCGATTATCTACGCGACGAACATGGGAGCAAAAGTTCTGAGTAACAGTTGGGGCGGCGGCGGGCGCTCACAAGCCCTTGAAGACGCTATCAAATTTGCCAGAGATCGGGGCGTTCTGTTCGTAGCTGCGGCCGGTAATGAAGGTCGGAACACAGATAACATTCCCACTTATCCTGCTGGTTATGAAGTAGAGAATGTTATTGCCGTGGCAAACAACACCAGGAACGATAAGCTCTCGAGTCGTTCTAATTACGGCAAAAAATCTGTTGACCTAACTGCTCCCGGCACAGATATTCTCAGCACGGTGAGAAACAATCGCTACTCTCGATTCTCTGGTACTTCAATGGCAACACCGCACGTCAGTGGGGCTGCCGCGCTGGTCTGGGCGCAATATCCAGGAATTAGCAGCAATCAGGTCAAGATTCGTCTGCTGGGTTCGGTTGATAGAAAGTCCGACTACACCGGTAAAGTCGCAACCGGCGGCAGGTTGAACGTATTCAAAGCCCTATCGACCAATCCGATCATCTTCACAAAGCGGCTGGACAACACAAAAAACGAAACCGGCCCTTATGTAGTCGATGCGGACATCGTTGACGACACGGGCATCGCATCGGCTCAACTCACATACCAGGTTTCTGGCCAAGCCGGGGTGACAAATGATATGGTCTCTATCGGCGATGACCACTACCGCGCTGAGATTCCAGGACAGCCAAAGGGTACGACCATTACTTATTTTGTCAAAGCAACTGACAGCGATGGCAACGAAACGCGCGACAACCATTTCACATTTGAAGTTAAAGGCGGATGCGGTGATGATAAAGGGGCGGTTGAAGTCACTTCGATTCAGAATCCCAATATGCGCAGGCCAGTCAACACCATGCTGAATTTCCTTTTCTTTTTTCTGCCGCTGTACCTGGTTAAAGTGCATTCCGTGCGGAAGAAAAAGCGAGACTAAATAGAGTCCATCCGGGATCGTCATTCCCGAGTGCTCCCTGCTTAAAACATGCAGGGACAAGCTCATCGGGA
>JBHHXN010000064.1:0-25740 GCA_046757025.1 bacterium | reverse complement strand
CGAGGAGAGTTTCATGGCTACAAATTTAGAAGATACACGAAAACTTTTACCTGAAATTAAAAGAGAATTGTTTTCCAAGCCCAATGTTGTGGCAACGGGCATCGGTTACAAAATAACCGAAGGCAAACCAACTACCGAGCTGTCCATTATTTGCTCGGTGGAATCCAAAAAAACCAAACAGGCGTTATCCCAGCGCGAACTCATTCCATCACAAATGCAAAACATTCCAACCGATGTGTACCCCACCGGGATCATTCATGCTCTGCAGCAGCCCACGGACAAGTTTCGGCCGGCGCCCGGCGGCGTGAGCATCGGGCATTTTCAAATCACCGCCGGCACCCTGGGATTTTTGGTGAAGAAAAACGGCAAACTGTTTATCCTTTCCAACAATCATGTGCTGGCCAACAGCAACGACGCTTCAGTGGGAGATGCGATTTTGCAGCCCGGCCCCGCCGACGGCGGCAGCAGCGCTCAGGATCTGATTGCCCGGCTGAGCGAGTTTGTCCCCATTGAATTTGATCAGGGGTCCACTCCCTGCTCCATCGGCAACGCCACGGCGGCCATCCTTAACGGGCTGGCGAAATTGCTGGGAAGCCAAACTCGTTTGCAGCCCATGCGTGCCGCCGCCGCAGACAATCTGGTAGATTGTGCCATAGCGGAACCCATTTCTGAAAGCGATGTTAAAAATGAAATATTGAATATCGGCGCCCTGGGTGGTACCGCAACCGGCACCCTGGGCATGAGCATCAAAAAGAGCGGCCGCACCACGGGGTTTACCACCGGCTCGATTTTACAGATCGACGTTACTTCCCGGGTCAGTTATGGTTCGAACAAGGTTGCGACCTTTGTGGATCAGCTAATGGCCGGCGCCGTGAGCCAGGGCGGCGACAGTGGGTCGGCCGTACTGAGCGAAGATAATAAACTGGTAGGATTGTTGTTTGCCGGCAGCACCAACAGTACCATCATCAATCGCATAGAAAACGTGTTTCAAGCGTTGCAGGTAAATTTACCGTGAAGTGAGTGTGAAAATGCATTAAATCCACGAACAAACTTTCAGGAATAATGTATAAACTTATAAGCAATAGAGTAAACTAAGCCGGAAATCCTAAATTTCAAATAAATCTCAAACTTCAAATCACAAGGAACAAATCAACAGCTTTAACACCACTTTAAAAACTTTGTTTTTGTTTGAGATTTCGTAAATTGGGTACTGAGTTTTATTTGTTATTTGGCTTTTGCGATTTGTGACTTTAAGTCTTGACAAAAAACGTCAAGACTTTACAACTCAAGTACTAAAATGTCTGAGCAGTTTATTAAAATAAAAAATGTCAAGCGCAAATACGAACAAAAATGGATGGCTATGCCGGGCGTGGTGGGGGTGGGTATCGGCATGACGTCCGGGGAAGTCGTGGGAATCATCGTTTCGGTGAAAGAAGACAAACCGCAAATTCGCGCACAAATTCCGCAAACCGTCGAAGGCATACCAGTAGAAATACAACTAACCGGCGAATTCAAAGCTCTGTAGAGGACATTCGAAGTAAAAAGAATTGCATGGCTGCCAAAATTGATTACGATTTGAAATTTCAATCATTCGAAAAGCAGGAGTTGTTTGCCCGGTTAAATCCAGACCAGCAGAAGTTTATCAAGCGTTTGGCATTTACTCACCGATTCACGTTTCAAGAGTTTCGAGAGGTCGTGGAGATTTGTCGGGATTTGTTCATGTGGAGAGAAAGCGGTTTGCCGTCCTGGTGGCTGAGCCGAGAAAGGCAATTCAGCTCAAATGGCGTGGCTGCTAAAAAGCAACTGTTGCAGGCGTTGCGAGCCCATGTGCGAGAATTGAAACATCGACCCAAAGCCTATCCCCAAAATGGACTGCCAAAACCGCAGCAAAGGGATAAATATAAAATCTCCACTGTGCAGATGGACAAAAAGATTCACGGCATGTGTCCGGTGGCTTCCGAAGACACGGTTTGTTGTAATTTGCGCACTATCGATGCGGTGGAAAATTGTGTGTTTGGCTGTTCCTATTGCACCATTCAGACGTTTTACAGCGATGAGTTCGTTTTCGATGCGGATTTTGAAAAAAAGTTAAAAGCCATTCAACTTGATCCCCAGCGATTTTATCATTTTGGCACCGGCCAGGCATCCGACTCTCTGTCGTGGGGCAACCGCAACGGCAATCTGGATGCTCTGTGTCGGTTCGCCGCTGACAACCCCAACATTCTACTGGAATTTAAAACCAAGTCCAAAAACATCGACTATTTTATGCAATATCGCATTCCTTCAAATGTGGTGTGCAGCTGGTCTTTAAACACCCCTACGATCATTCAAAACGAAGAGCATTTTACCGCGGATTTGTCAGAGCGGATATCGGCAGCTCGTTCGGTTCGAGAGAAAGGGATCAAAGTGGCTTTTCATTTTCATCCGATGGTTTATTACGAGGGATGGCAGCAAGCTTACCCCCAAATCGCCACGACTCTGCTGCAGGAATTTCTCCCCGAAGAGGTGCTGTTCCTTTCGTTCGGCTCCGTCACTTTGATCAAACCCGTTATCAATAAAATTCGAAAGCTGGGCAACGCCACCAAAACTCTGCAGATGGAAATGGTGCCGGACCCGCACGGTAAGTTGACCTACCCGGACGACATCAAAATTGCGTTGTTCAAAACCATGTACCAGGCGTTCCGCCCCTGGCACGGAAAAGTATTCATGTATCTTTGCATGGAAAAAGCCGCGATCTGGCAGGCGACCTTTGGTTTTGTTTACCAAACCAATGATGAATTTGAACAGGATTTTGGTCAGAAAGTTCTGTTAAAATTGCACAAGTGAAGTCTTTTTGTTGCGACAGGTTTTGACGAGAAAGAGGCTACTCACTTTTTAAGATAAAAAAGCGTGTCCCTGAAAAGATATTTTCACAAACCAAAAGATCAAAACACTTTTCGTCATAGCGTGGCATGGTTTGCTTTGTGCACAGCGCTGGCTTTACACGTGCTCGACGAAGCCCTGTCGAATTTTTTAGATTTTTACAATCCATTGATTCGTTCATTTAAAGAAAAATTACCTTATTTACCGCTGCCGACTTTTACATTTGATGTCTGGCTGTCCGGGCTGACTGGTGCGATTTTGTTCTTGTTTTCCCTGACTCCTTTGGTTTTTCGTGGAGTAAAATGGCTGAAATTGTTTTCGATTGTTTTCAGCGGCTTCATGATCATGAATGGCTTGGGTCACCTGGTTGGTTCTGTTTTTTTGGGCCGGCTGCTACCTGGTGTGTACTCTTCGCCGTTTTTAATTGTCGCGGCGGTCAATCTCCTCGTGTCTGTACGAACGGTTAATCAATCAGTCGATTGATTTAATGCAAGATTATTATACCCGAAAATTAGCCGCCGAGCGACTGCGGCTCTGTTATGAAATCGCCCCCTCCAGAGTGAAACGCTACCTTGAGGCTGAAGTAAACTTCGTTTTGCACAAAATGCAAGCAAACGACCGGGTGCTGGAGCTGGGCTGCGGTTATGGACGTGTTTTATCTTCCCTGGCCCCAAAAGCCAAACTCGTAATCGGAATCGACACCGCGTTTGACAGCCTGATTCTGGCGAAGCAGATGCTGAGAACGGCTTCCAATGTAAAACTGATTCAAGCCACTGCGGCGGATACGGGATTTAAAGATGGACAGTTTGAGGCGGTAGTTTGTATCCAGAACGGCATCTCGGCTTTTAAAGTTTCTCCACTGAAGCTCCTGCGTGAGGCGGTACGCGTGACTTGTACGGGCGGCACAGTGCTGTTTTCGAGCTACGCCGAGGCATTCTGGCCTCACCGTCTGCAGTGGTTTCAAATCCAGGCCGAACGGGGTCTCATCGGTGAAATCGACCATGACGCCACCGGCGACGGTGTCATTGTCTGTAAGGACGGTTTCCGGGCCAGCACTTTTCGCCCGGAGCAATTTGCCCAATTAGCCGCCGTCCTGGATATGGAACCAAACATGACCGAAGTCGATGACTCCAGTTTGTTTTGTGAATTGCAATTATGACTACGGATTCAAACACCATCTAAAATCGATGTTTTGTGCAGCCGAAAAATCGATTTCTCGATGGCGCAGACATTCTGCCAGCTGCTGGGTTGGATTTGTCCAGAAATCTCTTGCACTTAAAGAGATTTTTTTTTATTTAAGAAAGTTGAATGCGCAAGCCGCTAAATGACTGGAGGAACCTATGAAAAACATTAAATCGCCATTTACGAATATTTTTACGACGATGATTTTGTTGATGGCCGTATTGTTCGCGAATTGTGGAAATCAGGAGAAAACAGAAATGACCCGGGATTTTGAACGATTTTTAAGTGAGTATGAAGCCAAAGTCATCGATTTAAGCAAGGAGCAGGCGCTGGCTTATTTTGAGGCCACCATTTCCGGCGCTGAACAGGATTACAAAAGGTCGGCCGATCTGGAATTTCAACTGAGTAAAATTTATGCGTCGAAAGAAGATTTTGTTAAATTATCCACACTTAAACAATCAAACGCCATTTCCAATCCTTTGTTAAAAAGACAATTAGAGGTGCTTTATAATGCCTACCTCTCGAAACAGATCGATGAAGACAAGCTCAAACAAATGATCGATTTCCAGAGCGAGTTAGAAAAAAAATACAACACCTTCAGAGCGGAAATCGATGGTAAGAAATTGACCGACAACGAAATCGAAGACCTTCTCAAAAATTCAACCGATTCAGCACAATTAAAAAAAGCCTGGCTGGCGAGTAAAAAAATCGGAGAAGTGGTTGCAGCCGATGTGTTGAAATTAGTGAAAATGCGCAATGAAGCGGCACAGGAATTGGGATTTGATAATTATCACACCATGCAGCTTTCTTTGAGCGAACAGGATCCCGAAGAGATAGAATCTCTTTTTAATGAATTAGATACCTTGACTCGCGACTCTTTCGCGGAGGTGAAATCGGATGTTGATAACTACCTCGCTGCCAGATACCAAATCCCGAAAGAACAGCTCAAACCCTGGCACTATCAAAACCGATTTTTCCAGGAAGCGCCGCGGATTTATCCGGTGGATTTGGATAAATTATTCCAAAATAAAGATGTGGTGGAAATCACCAAATCCTACTACGCCAGTCTCGGTTTGCCCATCGATGATCTCATTGCGAAGAGTGACCTGTTCGAAAAAGAGGGCAAATATCAGCATGCTTACTGCATCGATATCGACAAACAGGGGGACGTGCGAGTGGTTTGCAACGTGAAACCTAATTACAATTGGATGAACACCATGCTACATGAATTCGGGCATGCAGTGTATGACAAATTCAACCATCGCAACTTACCCTGGGTACTGCGGGAGCCGGCTCACACGTTTACCACCGAAGCTATCGCCATGCTGTTTGGACGCTTTGCTTCCAACCCGGCCTGGTTACGGGATGTGTTGGGAGTCTCGGAATCGGAAATTCAGAGCCTCGCCGACGCCAGTCTCAAGTCGCTGCGGCTCGAGCAACTGGTGTTCAGCCGCTGGGCGCAGGTGATGTATCGTTTTGAAAAGAGTATGTATGAAAATCCTCAGCAGGATTTGAATCATCTCTGGTGGGAGCTGGTTGAAAAATATCAGATGGTCGCCCGCCCGGCAAACCGCCATGCGCCGGACTGGGCAGCCAAAATCCATGTAGCGCTCTATCCGGCTTATTATCACAACTATCTGATGGGAGAATTGCTGGCCTCGCAACTGTATTATTACATCATCAACCATGTGCTGGAGGTTGACGACTCGCAGCCACAAAGTTTTGCGGGTAAGAAGTCGGTGGGAGAATATCTCGTTGAAGAGGTGTTTAAGCCGGGCAAGCAATTTTATTGGAATGATATGATTGAAAAAGCCACCGGTGAGAAACTGACGGCCCGTTATTTTGCCAGACAGTTTTTATAGTCAACGAAAAATGGCCATGAATTTTATAGAAAAGCAAGCGTCCGGCTGGATGACAAAACTGGGTGACGAGTTACTATAAATTAACGCTTCACAAAATTAAAAAATAGGAAGATGTGACCATGCCGCAAACCATGATTGAAAAAATTGCCCAGCGGTTTGCTGTCGATGTAGAAGCGGGTACTGAAATTCACGCCGGCGATTACATCTCCATTAAACCCGCTCATGTCATGACCCATGACAACACCGGCGCGGTGATTCCGAAGTTTCGCAGCATCGGTGCGTCGAATGTCGCCTTTCCACGGCAGCCGATTTTCACTATCGATCACGACATTCAAAATACCAGCGAAAAGAATCTGCAAAAGTATGCCGCCATCGAGCAATTTGCCGCAGAAATGGGCGTAGATTTTTATCCTGCTGGTCGCGGCATCGGTCATCAGGTGATGGTGGAAGAAGGCTATGCCTGGCCCGGCGCCCTGGTGGTGGCCTCGGACAGCCATTCCAACATGTACGGAGGAATCGGTTGTCTGGGTACGCCCATCGTGCGCACGGATGCCGCCGCCATCTGGGCCACCGGACGCACCTGGTGGCAGGTGCCGCCGGTGGCAAAAGTGACGCTCAGAAGTGAGTTGAAAGCCGGCGTAACGGGCAAAGACGTCATCATCACTTTGTGCGGGTTGTTCAATCAGGACGAAGTTTTGAATCACGTGGTGGAGTTTACCGGGGACGGTGTGCAGAATTTGTCTATCGATGAACGACTGACCATCGCCAACATGACAACGGAATGGGGCGCCTTGGCCGGCGTTTTCAGAGTGGATGCTATCACCATCAACTGGCTGCGCCAAAGGGCCGAAACCATCCGCAAACGCGGGCTGGCTGGAGTGCCCTCGGACGCAGATGGCCGTGGTGAGCATCCACGTGTCAATGAGCAGCGCATTGCGCAACTGGAAAACGAGCTAACCACACTCAACGCTGATGCCCATGCGTTTTATGCCAAAGAAATCACGATGGATCTGGGTACGGTGGAACCGCACGTTTCCGGTCCGGACACCGTGAAAGATATGACTCCGATATCGGAGATCCGCAAGCGCAAGGTTCAAATCCACAAAGCGTATTTGGTTTCGTGTGTCAACAGCCGGGTGGAAGATCTCACTGCCGCGGCTCACATTATGCGCGGCAAAAGAGTCGCCGAAGGCGTCGAGCTCTACGTGGCGGCAGCTTCCAGCGAAGTACAGGCTGATAGCGAAAAGCGCGGTGACTGGCAGGCACTTGTGGAAGCGGGCGCCATACCGCTGCCGCCGGGATGTGGACCGTGCATTGGCCTGGGAACGGGCACCCTAAAAGACGGTGAAGTGGGCGTTTCCGCCACCAATCGCAATTTTAAAGGCCGCATGGGCTCCCGCAACGCAGAAGCCTACCTGAGCTCACCAGCGGTGGTAGCGGCTTCTGCTCTGGCAGGCTTTATCGATTATCCAGGGGATTGGAGCCAAACCCGGCCCTGGGGTGAGATTCGCCTCCATGAACGGCCGCAAAGGGCGGGCAGCTGCATCAAAATCATCGCTGGTTTCCCGGAAAGCCTGCAGGGTGCGCTGCTTTTCTGTCACCAGGATAATCTCAATACCGACGGCATTTATCCGGGTAAATATACCTACATCGACGATTTCACACCGGAACAACAAGCGCAGGTGGTGATGGAAAATTACGATGAAAATTTTAAAAATCGGGTGCAGGAAGGCGACATCCTGGCAGGAGGATTCAATTTTGGCAGCGGCAGCTCTCGGGAACAGGCTGCCACGGCTCTAAAATATCGCGGCATCGCGCTGGTCATCGCCGGCTCTTTTAGCGAAACTTACAAACGAAATGCTTTAAACAATGGTTTTCTCACCCTGGAAGTGCCTGAGCTGATCGCGGATTTAAAATCGAAATTTGGGTCAGAACAACTCACGGTGCGCACGGGCATCACCGCTCGGGTTGACTTTGCAAGGGCGTCAGTGGAGGCTGAGGGAAAAGAATATTCTTTCCCAGCGGTAGGTACCGCCGCGCAGGAATTGATCAAGATGGGAGGCCTGGAAAACTGGGTTAAAGCGAATTTGAACCTCTAAATGCGAGTTGCCATGACAACGATCCTCCCCCCGGGTGAATCCATTCGAAAAGCGGTCAAATGGATTTCAGAGCAAATTCAACAGCAGCCGGATGAAAATGTCTTTAAATTTGTAAATGAAGCGATTACACGGTTTGATTTATCGCCCAAAGACGCAGATTTTTTGCTGAAGTTTTATCGAAAGGAGTGAGAAAAATTTGAACACAGCGTTTCACTTACCCAACCGCTTCAACACGAATTTCCCCAGAAAATGAATGTCGTTGCCTTTTTGAAGATAATTAAAAAACTGTTTGCCCATCTCGCGCCAGAGGGTATCGTTGATATCGTAGAAAATGTTTTTACCCTCGCGGTTGCTGGTGACCAGCTCCGCATTGCGTAAAAGCGAAAGATGGTGACTGATGGTGGTCTGATTGATATTCAGCACCTCCGCAATTTCGGTTACCCGGCAGGGCCCGCCTTTTGCCAGAAGCAGCATGATGCGGAGTTTACTCTCCTCACTGATCAATTTCAGCACTTTCACCGCTTTTTTGAGGTAGGCCTCCGGGAAAAATTCGCTCAATTCGGCAGCGGTTTGTTGGGATTGGCTTTTCATAAACTGGCCTTTGTGTAAATCAAATGATCACTTGAAATCCATGCTGGCAAAAGTAACCGTCGAATGTTGTGCATCGACTTCGGTTTTGGAGTAATTCAGCAATCGCCCTTTTTCGGCGTCGATAACATTCAGCAACGTGTAAATGGAAGAATAGCCGCACACTCGAAAACGGTCCTCTTGCTTTTCGATGGTTTGGTGAAACCCCACACTGTCGAGCCTTTCAATCGTTTTGAGTATTTCCTGATCGACTTTGGTGACCCGCTGCATGAAGGCCTGATCCGGTTTCTCGCGATCTCCATAGCGAGGTCCCACGTGCGACAAATCCACACTGGCAATCAAACAGACTTTTTTACCGATTTGCTTGATGGTCTTTTTTAAAGCCGAAATAAAATCATCGATGATTTTGCGCTCTTGTGGAAATTGCTCCCGATTTAACATGTGGTAGGAAAACGAACACAAAATCGGTACAAATGTAAAATCGTTTTTTTCTTGATAAAGATGCTGCAGAAAAACCAGCTGGAATTCAATGGTGTGTTCGGATTTATGCGCGAGTATCTCCGAGTTGGCGTCGCCGCTGTAGTTCGTTTTCAATAAATCAATAAGTTCAAAATCGCACCTGGCACGGCCAAAAGGCGTTTCAAAGTCTTTTGCCAACGTGGAATATAAATTGTGCAAGCCCGAATGACCCGTGCCTAAAATGACAAAACACTCGGCGCCGTCGGATTCGGCCAGCGATTTGTACGCGTATGAGTAGCAGGCGCCGCCGGCTCGCAAATCGATGTGCGGTGCGATCAACCCCTTGATAGGGCATTTTTTCACATTCTGGCGTGGATAGCCAGCGCCTTCTGGACTGCTGAAAAAGGCATCGATCTGTTGTTTGAGCTTCGTGGGGTTGGCTTCATAACACTGACCCGCGTGGAATGCCGGCCGGATGGGCTGCTCTTTAAATTCATTCTCAATCGCTGCCAGCCGGTTGTGATAGTTTTCGTTTTCTAAAAAAAAGTTTGTGTTTAAATTGGTAAGAATGTGCGACAATTGTTCTTCATAAAGAAACTGGCCGAATGCTTGCATGTATTTGTAGCGCAAATCCAGTTTGGAGTGGTTTCCATCAAAAAACCGCAGTAGATAAAAAATATCCGGCGAAATCAGCAACATTTCAGGGGCGACGCCAATAGGGTCACGCAGTCCGATCATTTGTCCTTTGTGGGTTTCAATCGGAATGACGTCAACGTAGCGAATTTTGGGGTAGTCTAAAGCCATTTTCTCCTTTTTTCGTTAACTTTTGGGTGGAATAATACAGATAAATCCAAAGGGTTCTTCGGAATCGTTTGCAAATTGATGCAGGTCGTTAGCAGAAATATAAACCACATCTCCGTATTCAATTTCAGATTGTTGTTCGTTTATCCGCACTTTGCCACGGCCGCGCACCACCATGACCCCATGATCGTGTTCATGCTGGTCCAGAGAAGTGCGGCTTTGTGGGACTAACTCAAAGTAACGCATTTCAAAATTGCCGGCGCCGTCGCGAGCTCCAATTAAAACCTGTTTTGTGACCTTTGCAGCTTGTTCGGTGGAATAGTGTTGAATTTCTACACCGTCCCAACAAAATCCGCCGTCCCGGTTTTTAAATTTATGAATCGCACTCATCGTTCATTCACAATCAATATTTTCAAGGAATCTTGTGCCCGCAGCATGACAGCCACCGCTTGTTCAATTTTTTTAAGAGGAAAGGTATGGGTCACCAACTTTTTAGCTGTTATCACGCCCTGCTTTATTAGTTGAAACGCTTCACGGGTATCGTCGGGTCCGCAGGAATAGCTGCTGATCAAATTTATCTCGTTAAAATAGAGATGATAAGGATGAATGCTGAGCATTTCGTTTTCCGGAGCGGGGGTGAAAAAAAGCACCGTTCCCCCCTTACCTACACAGCTTATGCCGGTCTGCATGGCGGCGGTGTTGTCGGGTCCCACGATCACCACATCGGCGAATTGGCCTTTGGTGAGCTGCTTAACTCGGTCGGCGAGATTTTCTGTTGCCACGTTCACCACGGCATCGGCCCCGAATTCCTGAGCTTGCTTTAATCGGTAGGGAACCCGGTCGGCCGCGATTATTTGCTCTACACCAAAATGTTTGGCCAGTAGGATGTGAGTCTGCCCCATCACACCCAGGCCGATGATCAGTAGGCGGTCCTGCTGTTGTAAACCGGCACGCCGAAATGATTTCACCACACAGGCGGTGGGTTCGATCAAGGCGCCGTCCTCAAAAGAGAGGGATGCCGGCAATTTAAACGTGTCGCCCTGCAAATTGGTCATGGGTACGCAAAAATATTCGGCCATGCCGCCGGGATCGATTCTTGAAGCTTTCCAGGTTTTGCAGAGCGAGTACTGTTTTTTTAAGCAGAATTTGCATTCAAAGCACGGTGCGTGGTGGTGCACAAACACCCGATCACCTGCTTTAAAATTGTGTACGTTTCCCCCAACTTTTTCGATGACGCCGGTGGGTTCATGCCCCAAAATAAACGGCGCTTTTTTGCTAACGTACCACTCCATCGTGTCGCTGCCGCAGATTCCGCACGCTTTCATGCGCACCAGCGCTTCGTTTTCCCCGATTTCAGGTACTGGGATTTCTTCTATTCGAATGTCGCTTAATTGGTATAGTTTTGCCGCTTTCATAGATTCAACATTTTAGACGATAGGCGGTTTAATCAGCCGGCCGGTAATGAGTTGGTCGTCGGTTTTAATTTGCACATCCCCCTCTGTTTCGAGAAATTTTGAACTTATGTAGCCTAGGGCGACGGTTTTTTGCCGCGCCGGTGAAAAGGCAGCGCTGGTCAGGTGACCAATTTCTTCGTCGCCGTGGCAAATGGGGGTTTGCGATTTCGGAACGGAATCGCCGTCCCAAATTACGCCCATGAGATATTTTTTCACCTTTTCATAGGTGTCCAGCCGGGCGATGACTTCCTGTCCGATGTAGCATCCTTTGTTAAAATCGACGTAAGTTAGCATGCGCGCTTCATGGGGATTTACTTGATCATCGAAATCTTTGTTTAAAATTGGCCAACCCGCTTCAATTCTTAGGATTTCATGAACCGTCTCGCCCAACGGTTTCAGTTCCGTTTTTTGGCCATGCTCCAGGAAAAAATCCCACAAACGCGGGATGATTTCTTTTTTCACAACCACGGAGAAGGCCGGAATCCTCAGATTGTCCAGGCGTGTAAAGAGCAATTCCTCATTAAAAAACGTTACCGTTTTAAAGCAAGCTTGTGGCAAAGCGTTAAAATCGCTTGCAAATAGCTGACTTAAAAAAAGCGGGCCTTGCGGGCCGAGCAATTTTATTGATTCAAATTGGGGAGTTAAATCCTCTACTTTGACATTTTCAATGAAAATGAATTTTTCAATCCAGGCTTTGACTTGGTCTGCGTGTGCCGGGCTGGTAAAGAGTCTCACGAAATCCGGTTCCTTGTGCAGCAGCACCCGGTCGATCAGGCGCCCTTTTTCATTTGTGAACAAGTTTATTTGACCTTCACCGCTTTTGAGATGACGGACTTCGTTGGTGGTCATGCGGTGCAAAAGGTCCAGATGGTCCGGACCTGAGATTTTCAACATGCTCAGGTAAGGGCAGTGCATGATTGCAATTTGCTTTTTAACCGCTGTGTATTCTGCTGCGACATTGCCGTGGCTCCCGGGCAGAGGGTATCCATAAAACGAATCAAGCTCAGCGCCAGAGGATTTTTGCCTCTCATAAAGAGACGATTTGTTCATTTCAGCAGAATTCACGTTAAAAAAAACAGAATTAATTTCAAGGCTGGATGGCAAACTTTATTCCTTTTCCATGGATGAGCAGATCAAACGCGCGCTCAAGGTCTGATAGGGGATAATTGTCTGTGATGAGTTTCTGAACATCCAAACGTTTTTCCACTAACAATTGATAAGCTTTTGCCACATCCTGGGGTGTGAAGTGAAATGACCCAACCAGCGAGATTTCATCGTAGTGCAGGCGGGCGGTGTCAAATGTGACTTCCGTACCCGTCGGGCAGCCACCGAACAAAACCACGGTGCCGCCTCGGGCAGCCATGGTCACGGCCTGTTCCCAAACTGCTGGCCGGCCGGTGCATTCGAAGACCCAGTTGGCGCCAACCCCCCGGGTTAACTCCCGCACCCATTCGCGGTTGTTTTCTTCGGAGGCGTCGATGGTAAAATTCGCGCCCAGTTCCTTGGCAAGCGCCAGACGTCCGGCGTGTTTACCGGCAATCAGGATGTTACCTGCGCCTTTTTCTCGGGCCAAAAGAATGTGCATCATACCGATGCCGCCAGCCCCGATTATCAGAACCGTGTCATCTTCGCGGATGGTGTGCGGTTCCATTCCGTGCACCACACAAGCCAGCGGTTCGATGATGGCGGCGGATTCGTACGAAAGAAAATCCGGCTTGTGAAACAAATTGTTTTCCACGATTTGACGAGGTATTTTGATGAATTCAGAATAGGCGCCCAGTACCATATTTTTCATGGTGTCCGAACACAAATTTTGTTGATTTCTTCGGCAGAAGTAGCAGTCTCCGCAGGGCGCGGTGGGAACGCCCATCACCGCGTCGCCCTCGGAGTAGCCGTTGGCGCTGGCACCTGCATCCACTATGGTGCCCGAAAATTCGTGTCCAAATGGTGTTGGCATGGGCATTTTGGGATGGCCGCGTCGAAAAGCTTTCAAATCTGTGCCGCATGTCAGTGCGACTTCCACTTTGATGATCAGTTCTCCAAGCTCTGGTTTCGGTGTCGGCACTTCCCGCAATTCAATACACCCAGGCTGCACCAGAAAGTAGGATTTCATTACTTTCTCCAAACTAAGAATCAATCTGCTTGATTCTGAAACGTTTTGTCTATATTATTTTTGCGAAAAATATCAGAACAATCCACTAATTTCAATCCGTTCGGCGAACGAAGCGTCGTACTTTTGAACAGCAATTCCAAAAATCAAGGCTTTAGAACGGCTCTCCATTTCAATAATTGGTGTTCGAACGAAAATTCGAGAAATGTGCAATTAAAACTCTCTTCGCGAAGGTGTTCCTTCGACCAAGCTCAGGGCCGGCCTCACCGTGCCAAGCAGGAATTCACCTCGGCCTGGAGGCTTTGGGGAAGAAAGGGTCGATTTCGTTCAGGCGCTAATAAGGACAAAAAAATATTAAAATATCTCTCGAAAGTCAAGTAAAAAGCCTTTTGAATTGGTGATTTAAATAAAAATCTGTGTGCTGTTAATTATTAATTTCCTTTAATGGAAAATCGTCATAGATTTTTCGGACTTTGTAGGGCAAGAATGCCCGTTTGATTTCTCGTTTATTCAGGTTACCGTTGGTTCGAATTTTTAATGCGCCGGTTAGCTTTGAAAACCTGAGAATCATAATTCCTGGATTGTGTTTTTCCAGAACATTTTTTAAATCCGCTATAGCTACCTCTTCTTCAAATTCAACAAACCGATCCATGATGTTTGCCTCTCAGTTGATTTGTTTCGGTTTCTGGTGATTTATTTAGAGTAATTTTAAGAGCTGTTTAAGCTGGGTTATTTTTTCACAGTCTATTATACGGTAACGTTTTTCCGCGTCTAATAATATGGCCGGCATGCCGCAATTCCGGGCGCCGAGCACATCTGTTTCGTAAGAATCTCCTACAAACAAAGCGGACTCCGGTTGGGCGTTCAAACGAGACAAGGCCAGATTGAAAATGTCCGCGTGCGGTTTGCGTGAACCAACCACTTCCGAATCCACAATGGTTTCGAAAAACGAGGCCAGGTTTAATTCATTGAGCAGCTTCTCGAGTTTTCCGTCGGAATTAGAGATGACGCCTAATCGGAAGTGTTGTGCCTTTAACACCGCCAGTGTTTCCATAGCGTCATCTGCCAGATTACACCAGAGATTTTTTTTTCGATGCCGCTGCCAGATTTTATGCAAAAGGCCGGGCATGAGGCTGCTTTTCACACCCACGCGCTGGAACCAGGTGGTGAAATAAATCTTCCACGGTTTGTGAGCACCTGCTAGGTGAGCTGCGGAAATAGCGTCAAACTCATACCGCTTTAAATCCGCCATGTTGCAATTTACACCGTTTTCTGCCAGGAGATTTTGTAAATAGACGTAATCGGGAAACACCAATGTGTTGCCGGCATCAAAAAAAACACAGGTGATGTTAGATAAGGTGTCTGGCATCTCAAACGTGTATTTTCATGAAATCGTATCCTAACGAAGTGTTGGGAAACACTTTTTGTGCTTCATTAAGAAGAGGATTAAAATCTCGTTCCTCATATCTGGCGCTGATGTGTGTGAGAACCAGAGCTTTGACGCCGGCTTTTTGAGCGATTCCCGCTGCCTCGAGCACAGTGGAGTGGCCGGTGCTGTCCGCCCATTTTTGCCGTGCACCGGCAAACGTTCCTTCGTGTATGAGCAGATCCGCATTCCTGGCGAGTTTTACGGCGTTCGCACAGGGCCGCGTGTCTGTACAAAACACCACGATTTTTCCCGCCTGTTTTGGGCCTACCACCTGAGAAGGTGTGATTTTGCGGCCATCCGGCAGTTGTACCTGCTGACCAGATTTCAATAAATTTCTAACGGGTCCCCAGGGAATTTTTAACCTTTTTGCTTGTATGGCATCGAATTTACCGGGTTTGGGTTTTTCCTCAAAGCGAAAACCAAGCGTGAAGATGCGGTGTTTTAGAGGCATGGCAACCACTTTGTATTCGTCCAATTTCCACACATTCTGTTGCCTGGCTGCAGGCACCTCCGCTATCTCGATTTCATAATTGAGCGTAAAATGGGATAATTTTTGCATAAATCGGATATATTCAGCAATCCCTTTGGGACCATAAAGGTACAATTTTTTTTCCCGTCCCCCTAATTGTAGCGAGGTTAACAAACCTGGCAGACCATAAAAGTGGTCGCCGTGGAAATGGGAAATGAAAATTCTGGTTAATTTTCCGGGCTTCAATCGGGCTTTTTGAAATTGGATTTGGGCGCCTTCCCCGCAGTCGAAAAGAAGCACTTCTCCCTCTCTTATCAACGCCGTGGCGGAAGGCCAACGCAGCCGGGTTGGCAAAGCGGCGCTGGTGCCTAGTAGAATCACTTCCATGCTGATTCCCGAATCGGTTTTGTTTTTTGGAGGGATTCACCACGAATGGCCAGCGCTACTCCGGATAAAATTAAAATACCGCCAATGGCTTGATTTGCCGTAATTTTTTCTTGTAAAAGAAAATAAGCTAAAATGACCGCACCCACGGGTTCTCCCAGTGTGATGATCGAGATCATAGTGGCGGAAACAAATTTCAAAGCCCAATTAAAGCTAGTATGCCCGATGATTTGCGGTAACACCGCGATCAAGACGAAAAGCCCATAAATTTTCCGGTCGTAACCTGTGAGCGGCAACTGCATCGAGAGAGTAACAATCAACAGCAGAACCGCAGCGGTGGAATAGACGGCGGTCACATAAGTCCGGGTGTCGAACTGCGAACGAAGATTGCGACCAACCAAAAAGTAGCCTGCGGCTCCCACAGCCCCCACGAGCGCCAGCGCGTTTCCAACAATGGAACGGTGCGCCAGGGCGAGCTCGTTCAAACTCAAAATGCCAGCCCCCAGCAACGTGAGTACGATTCCAAAGATTTGCAGACGGGTAATTTTTTCTTTTAAAAAAAAAACGGAACCGACTGCAACAAAAACCGGCGAGGTGGAGACCAACACCACCGAGTTGGCCACCGAAGTGTATTTTAACGAAGTGATCCAGGTGGCAAAATGCAGACTCAAAAAAAATCCGGAGACCAGGGCCAGAAAAATTGGTTGCCCCGAAAATTTTGTAAAGGGATTGCCTTTTTTAACGCCGGAAACGGCTGCAAAAAACAACGCAGACACGCCCAGTCGATAGAAGGCTATGACCATAGCCGGTGCGTCGCATAACTTTATCAGGATCGAAGCAAAGGAAATGGCAATCAAACCGACCGCCAGTACCAAATAAAGGGACATAATTTTTCACTGACCCACTGAATAGATTTAATACAGGCAAAACCGTTTCAAACAAAATAAATTTATCACGATTCGTTAGTTTCCGCAAAACCAAATTTTGTGAAATGGCTCAAAAAAAGCCACCCTCATTTCTCGTAAAATAAAACAAGAGTGGCTTGTTATTACAGATTTTTGGTTATGGAGCAGAAAGACCAAATGCTTCATAATTGTATGCCGTATAGGCGCTCCATTTTTCCGGCACTTCATCCTCGGGGAAAATGGCTTCCACCGGACATTCCGGTTCACAGGCCCCGCAGTCGATACATTCTTCGGGGTGAATATAAAGCATGGCTTTATACGCTTCATCGCCCTCAGACAATTGTGTGTCATCGATTTCGTAGATGCAATCCACCGGACAGACGTCGACACACGCTTTATCCATCACGTCCACACAGGGTTCAGCGATGATGTAAGTCATGATAACACCTCCTTTCTTTCGCGATATTTTTTTTTATCAATGGGGTAAAGCGAATTCTCATTTTCTGACCATTTTCAAACAGGTTTTGACGACTTCTTGGACGACTTCGTCATAATTGATTGCGATACGGCCGTTTTTTAAATAAAAGATGGTTTGCATGATGGTGCCCATCACCATGGCGCCGGCTAAATTGATATCCATTTTTCTGAACAACCCCTGACTCTGCCCCAGGCGTAAGATTTTCGAAAGCATTTGTTTGGGTTTCATCCTTTCGCGTGAGTGTTTTTTAAGCTCGGTTTGATGGGCAGCTATGATAAAACTGTAGCGTGTTTGTTCCCGACGTGAAAATTCAAAAAATCCTTCCGTGAATCCCTGCAGCATGTCCACGGGTGTGGCGGTGTTCTTCAGGTAACCTTTCAGAAATTGCCAGAAATAATCTAAATTTTCTTCGAAGAGAATTTCTGCCAGCTCTTCCTTGCTTTCAAAATGGCGGTAAATCGTGCCTTCGGAAATGCCAGCACGGAGGGCAATGTCGCGGGTGGTGGTGGCTTTGATGCCTTTGCGCATGAACAAGGCCAGCGCCGCATCAATTACATCGGTTTTTTTTGTGAGAGGACGTGCCATATTTTTGTTAAATAAGTAAGTGTTCACTTACAGCAAAGTTTAACAATTAAATCGGAGAAAAGCAAGAATATTTTCAAAAATGTCAAAAATATTTTAGCGGGATCTTTTGTAGAATGGTGGAGTGGATACCCGGCAAAAAAGTTGCTGAATCGCGCTTTATGAGTCAATTTTTATCCTTCCGACAAAAGATTGCGCAGGTCGATGATGGCGGCATTGGCCCGGGCAACATAGGATGACATCACCAGGGAATAGTTCGCAAAAATACCAAAATCGGAACCGTTCAAGACGTACGGACTCCACACGGTTCTTTGGGTGGCTTCCAGTTCCCGGACGATTTGCTGCAAACTGCGCACGGCGTTTTTCTTTTCCAGCACATTTTTGAAATCGATCTCAATGGCGCGCATGAGATGAATCAAAGCCCAGCAGGTGCCACGGGCTTCGTAAAATACATCGTCGATTTGCAGCCAGGGCGTTTTGATGTTTTCTTCGCGGGATTTTGCCGTGGATTGCTGCGCTTCGGCATCGCCCGCCAGGTCGGTGTTGATGCGCCGTTGCCCCACGCTGGCGCTTAGACGTTGTGACAGACTTCCCAGGCGGATGGCGACGATCTTTAACCAGTCGCGCAAATTGTCGGCGCGCGAATAAAACTGCGTGGAGGGGTTATCGCGATCGGACAGCCCGTCGAGATATCTTTCCAGTGCCTGAATACCGCGACGGTATTCCCTTTCTGCCGACGGGAAGATCCAGGAATTGCTGTTGACGTTGAATTGTGGCTCGGCTTTAGCTAAATCGATATTTTCCTGGGATTGGGTTTGCGCCCGGCTGATGTCGTTTCTCAGGGCTTTGGTAAAATCTCTGACTTGCACCAGCACGCCAAATTCCCAGCTCGGAATATTGTCCATAAAAAGGCTCGGCGGAACGACGTCGTTGCTCAGGTAACCACCGGGTTTGTCGAGCAGGGTGCTGGCTACTTGAATCAGCGCACTGGTCGTGACGTATCCTGTCACCATTTCATCCTGATTTTCACTGGCTTTTTGCTGAGCAATTTGTTGAACATCAAACATGTCCGGCTCCAGTCCCCAGTAAATACTGAGACCAAACATAAAAACAATCCAGAGGATTAAGATAATACCCACAAGCCAGGCTCTTTTTTTAATAGTGTTGTTTTCGTTGGAATTCGAAGCGGTCACCGTGATTTCTCCATCTTTATATTGAAAAATAAACCATTCGTGAATATCGTGCCTTGATCAATAATCAATTTTGATCCCCCCCATAGATTCTTTGTTCTGGATTTCTCAGAGGTTGCCTCTTACTTTTTTATCATTAGTACGAATGACCAGTTGAAAATCTGTTTTGATGGATTATTAGAGAGTATTCATGGTTTCCCGAATTTATTTCGGGACTCACCATGAAAAAATACGCTGCAGCCTGAGTCCCGAAACAATTCGGGAAGGGCTCTTTTTCAACTAATTATTCATATTGTTCATTGCGCTTGTGATTGATGGAGGCTTGTAAATGATTTTACAATGATTTCCAGTTTAGTTATTCATACATCTAAAATATTTTCGATTAGAATTTAGAAAAGTTCCATTCAAATGCAATGGAAAAGGGGAGATTTTTGTGTGAGATTGGAGAAAAAGTCGGCAGCCTCAAAAATCGAATCCTTTCATCCTGTGGTTTGAAGGCGGAGGGCTTTTTTCCCAGCGAAGATTTCGTCTAATTTCGTGAGCAATTCGAAAAGTTGGACAGCTTGAGCATCGCTTTTCTACGGGATGCGGCCGTTTTTTGAGGTACACAGCTTCATTAAAGCCGGCGTTGAAATTCAAATCCGTCAACGACTGATCAACGCTGCGCCGATTACACCGGCCGAGTCGCCTAATTGGTTCTTCACAATGGGGGTTTGGAAATCGTCGCTGAAAATGCGTTTTTGGACTTCTTCGACGCCTTCGGTGTACAATTCATCGATATTGGAAAGCCCGCCCCCCAGTACCACGATATCGGGGTCCAAAATGTTGATCAAATTGGCCATGGCTCGGCCGAAATTGGCAAAGAAAGTTTGCATAAATTGCACCGCCGGTTCTTCTTTCTGTCGAAAGGAAGTCACCACATCTGTGAGCGTTTTCTTTTTGCCGTACTTCTTTTCATAAAGGCGTTCCAGGCCGCCGCCGCTGATGAAAGTTTCGATGCAGCCGTGTGCACCGCACCAGCACTTCGGCCCCTGCGGGTCGATGGAGGCGTGTCCCCACTCACCGGCGATGGCTTGCAGCCCGGTGATCAACTGACCATTGTGGACGATTCCGCCGCCACAGCCAGTACCCATGATGACTCCGAAGACCAGGGCCTGCCCCCTCCCCGCGCCTTCGATGGCTTCGGCCATAGTGAAACAGTTGGCGTCATTCTGCATGGCGATGGGGCGCTGCAATCGCTGCTCGAGGTCGGCTTTGAGCGGCCGCTCGTTCAAACACAACGTGTTGGAGTTTTTCAGCAGGCCGGTTCGCGAAGAAAGGGCCCCCGGCGTTCCGATGCCAACGGTATGCTCCGCGCCGTTAATTTGCTGTAACAGATGGTGGTACAGTTTGATGAGGTTGTCCACAATATGCTCGTAACCGCCTTCTTGTTCAGTGGGGATACGCCTGCGAATGAGCTGTTTATTTTTTGAATCCAGCACCGCGCCTTCGATTTTAGTGCCGCCCAAATCAATCCCGATTTTAAACATGACTTCCTTCAATATTTATTTAGTGATTGAACGAAAACTCGAGAATTGCGCGATTTCTAAACTTCTTCGTGAAGGCGTTCCTTCGACTAAGCTCAGGACAGGCCTTTCGACTAAGTTCAGGACAGACCCCGCCGAGCCAGGCAGGAATTCACCCTCGGCCAGGAGGCCTTCGGGAAGATAGGGTTGTTTTCGTTCAGACACAATTTAAGAACGGTTCATGGACAGAGCGCCCTGCTCAACCATCGCTGTTGATTTTTTAAATGCAAAAATTTACTTTTTGCGGTCGATTAATTCAAGTAAAATGCATTGAATTTGGGGTTGATTTCTAATCAGTTGTGGTTCCTCACACATAGTTATGCGGGTTTTGACAACCCAAAACCTCTGCCTCGGACTATTTTAGCTGCTGGTAGGTTTCGGCAATGATCGCGATTCCCAGTTCGTTTTCTTGCGGAGAGTTTGCCGGAAATGTCAGTCTGAAAAAGGCTCCCCGACCTTTGTTCCGATAGTATTCTTTCCAGCCCGGTGCAAATACGTTGTTCTGGGAAATGATAACACATTTGGATTTTACCGTTTGAATGAATTGAGCTGCATCGCTGATCTCCGGCAGCCAGATTCCCACAAAGAAACCGCCGGTCAGTTCGGGTGCGTTTATCTCTGGAAGGTGCTGCTGAAGGGCGGCGTTCATGCTTTCCATGCGCGGCTTATACAAATCGATCAGAAAGCGCAAGTGCTCATCGTACAATCCCGATTTGATCAAATTGTGGATTGCGGCTTGTGTGGGATAATTGGGATTGAGTCGGGAGTTGGCCACAACCGGTGTCAGCCGCTTGATCACTTTTTCCGGAAAAATTCCAAAACCGCATTTTGCCCCCGGAGAAAGGGTTTTTGTGAAGGAACCTAAAATGGCAGTGGTCTCAGGATATTTTGCCAGATCGAGTAGTTGATTGGCTGAACCATCATAGCGTAATTCATAATACGCGATATCCATGACATGCAGGACGTGGTTTTGGGCACATATCTCCGAAACCGCGGATAAATTGTCAAGCGATGTGGTGATGCCCAACGGATTGTGATGATAAGCCACCTGATAAAATAATTGGATATCGCCTTGCGCCAGCGTTTTCTGCAATGCCTGCACATCCGTTCCTTCTTCACAGAAAGGCACACCCACAGCCAGATGTCCGAGATGCTTCATATCGGCCAGCACGCGGTCGTAAGTCAGTGCGTCGGTGGCAATTTGGCTTTTGGACGGCAGGGATTTCATCAGCAGAGAGAAGGTCTCCATGCCGCCGTTGGTACACAGGATGCGCTTCTGCGGGTCACCGGTAGGGCCAAATCGTTCGGCCAGAATTTCTTTCAGGGGATGGAAGCCCAGAAAATCGGTCAAACCCGGCGATTGATATTGCAGAATGCGGTCGCCGTATTTTTGAAACACCTTTGGAAATTCATGCGTGAAAAATTCCGATACCGGTATCAGGGCTTCGTCGGCCGGTGTGCCTCTTAAGAAATTGATTTGCTGCATGCGGTTCCTTTCAAGTAGGGACAATCAAATCAAAATTCGAAATGCAAATTTAAAAGTTGGTAGATTTTCCTATCTTCTTCCTTTTTGCATCTTACGTTGAAACTTTCATTTTATCCGGTAGGCTTGTCTGCGTCTGCCTGTGCCGGCACGGCAGACAGGTGCGTTACAAAAACCATTTTAGCTAATGGTGTTTTTTTTGCTAACAGCCAACGGCTAATAGCGAATCGCTCAATTTAAGTTAAAATTATTTTGCCCTTAATCATTTTGCCTTTTAGGTTCCAGCTCCACCGCATTAGGTATATTTCGAAATATAACAAAATTCCCGTGTCAGTCAACATAAGAATGTTCTAATAAATGATTTTTGTAGTGGAAGGAAACGATGTAAAGTATGGTCAGCAATAGGATGAAATGACGCCTAAAGTACCTCCTCAGGACAGATGGCCTTACCCGTCTGCGCGGATTGCAAGGCTGCCAGGGTGAACTGCAGCACGTATTTGCCGGTTTCGCCGTCCAATTCAGGCTGGCCGCCGTTTTTTATCACCCGCACCAGATGCCGAGTCGCATCGATGAAACTGTGCTCCCAGCTCATCCTGTCCACCGCGATGTGAGTGGTTTTGCCATTACGAAACATCAGTAGCGGCGGCAGATCAAGCGCGCGGGCGGTAAAGCGGTTGATCATCAAAACCCCTTTGTCGCCGATAATTTCCACGCGGTTGTCATCAGCGTAGTAATCGGAATCGATCTGCATTTGAGGTGTGTGCACAAAATCCATGACCCCGTAGCAGCGGGCTTTTTTGAATTGCATCATCACTGTGGCGGGGGCGTCCACCGTTTTGGTGGGGATGATGGGCGAGCGGTCGATCCAGGCGGAAACCCGTTTGACTTTGCCCAGGAGATGGTAGGCCAAAGAGAACAGGTGGTAGCCGTGGTCGAATACAATGGGGCCGCCACCGGCTCGTTTTTCATTAAATCGCCAGTACCAGGCGCTGAGTGGGACATCCCAGCCAGTCTTTTGCGTGCCGGTGTTCATGTGAACGCGTAACATTCTGGGCTCGCCAATTTCTCCAGCTTGCAGCATTTGCCGGGCTTTGACAAACGGCGGGTAAAAAACAAAATTCTCAAAAATCCTTAAAATCACCCGGTTCTCAGCGGCGGCTTGTATCATTTGTTCCGCTTCCGCCACTGTCAGCGCCATGGGCTTTTGTACGGAAACGTGTTTGCCAGCCTGGCAGGCCGCGATGGTCATAGGAGCGTGCAAATCGTGCGGTACCAGCAACTCGATTAGCTCGGTCTCCGGATCCTCCAAAAAACGCTGATAATCGGTGAAGACTTTTTCGACGTGCCAGGATTTCGCTCTTTGCCGGGCGCGATTTCGGTTGCGGTCGCACACGGCGGTTACCACGGCTTTCCTGTTGTCGCGATATCCCAGAAAGTGCAGATGAGAGATTCGGCCGCAGCCCACAATTCCGACTTTCAGCGACGGCATGTTGAATCAGGGCAATTCAATGTCCCTGCAAACAGAAGCAGTAACAGACGAATGCGTAATTTTCGCTTGCGCATTTGGAATGCTATGCAAATCAACAATTGTATCACTTCATTTGCCGTTGGCTGTGACTTTTCGCACTATTTCCGTAGTGGTTCGGAAATCTATTTTGCCGCTGCCCATTTTAGGCAGTTCCTCCATCACAACAAATTTTTTGGGGAGCGCAATGTTCGGCAATTTTTCGGACATTTTATTGAGAATTTCTTTTTCAGGAATTTTCCTGGTTACCGCCGCCACAATTTTGGCGCCTTTCAGAGCTTCTGGAATTTCCACAACGCAACACGAAGCGTTTTCCGGTAAAAGCCTGCCCAGGACGTCTTCCACTTTTACCAGCGAAACCATTTCGCCGCCGATTTTCACAAACCGCTTTAAACGGCCGGCATGCCATAGAAAACCGTCCTCGTCCAGGTAGCCCATGTCGCCGGTGTCATACCACCCGGAACGGAATCGCAGGGAGGTTTCTTCCAGATCGTCGAAATACCCTTTCATGACCAGGTCGCCCTTCACCAGAATTTTACCCACTTCGCCTGGCTTGCATTCCTTACCGGACTCATAATTTTCGATTCGGACCTTGACATTGGGCAACACTTTGCCCACGCTGCCGGGTTTGTTGAATTCAGGCACGTTGGTCGAAATAACCGGCGAGGTTTCGGTGGTGCCGTATCCTTCCAGAAGCGTGACTTTGTGTTTTTTCAGGAATCCTTCCCGCAGGGCGTCCGGGCATTTGTCTGCGCCGCACACCGCCAGGCGAATGCTTTCGAAATCTCCGGGTTTTGACTTGAAAAGATAACCCCAGAAAAAGGTGGGCGTGCCCACCATCATGGTCGGTTTTTCTTCGCGCACGATGGCAGAGATAATTTTGAAGTCCAGAGGGTTGGCGTACGTCACCAAAGTCATGCCGTGATAAAGCGGCGTCCACAAATTAGTGGTCAGCCCGAAAACATGAAAATACGGCAGGTTGGCCAGCATGCAGTCGCGGTCGGATAGCCCGAACGCCCCGGAGAATCCCTGTATGTTGGATACGATATTGCGATGGGAAAGCTGAACCGCTTTGGGTTCTTTTTCGCTGCCGCTGGTAAACAGAATCACCAAATCTTCGTTTTCTTCGCCGCTGTGAATCAGTTTGAGCAGCAAGCGGGCTGGCAGTTTCGATTTTAAGGCTGCTAACAACTTGTCCAGAGTGGTCACGCGGTTCATCAAATCTTCCAGAAAAACCATGCCGGGGAGCGGTTCACACTGGATTTTTTCCAGAAAGGCCTTCGACGTGATGATGGTTTTGAAGTTGCACTTTTTTTGCGCGAACTCGGCGTTTTCCCGAGCGCCGGTGGAGTAGTTGATCATGACCGGTGTGCGGCCGCTAAATAGCGCGGCCAGGCTAGAAAGTACGGCGCCCGCGGATGTCGGGATCATGATGCCGATAAAGCCGGCCTTGTATTTGCGGAATTTTTTAGCCAGGATCAAAGCCGCGATCAGCGCTTTGGAATAGCTGATCCGTTTCTCGGTGGTGCGGTCGATGATGGCGAGTTTCTTGCTAAATTTTTTGGCGATGTAAACGAATCGATGGTGTAAAAGCATTTCCTTCCTCCAAAACCGATTGTTCGGTTTAATTTTCAATAATTCATCTGTGGTTAAACCTCCCTATTCAATGGCTCCATTTGCCTGCTGTTGAATTTCTCTGGAATTAAAATTGAAATTGTGAATTGGGTTAGATCAAAAATGCTAAAAAAAATCGTTGTGTTGAACCGATTAGTCCGCATTTTCTCTGCGCTTATAATATAGTATAAATTTATAATATTGCAAGAATTTCTGTATTTCGAATCACATTGAAACACCCGGATTTGCTGGGAATGAATTCTTGGCACTTTTTGAAAATGGCGCTGCTTACCGGTAGGATTCATTGAAATCCATATTGAGCGTTTGGCTTTTAGCCGTTGACTGTTAGCTAATAACGCACAATTAGCAAAATGGTTTTTGTGACTAACCCATCGGATGAAATGATAGTCTCAACGTAAGTACAAAAAAACGGTTCTTCTCCCAAGTCTGGCGGGAACCCCAATATATAGTGTTTGACATAATGAAACTCCTTCTCTTGTGTTGCTATAAGATATGCTCCGTTGCGGACAAAATAAAGGCTACCCTTCGGCTCGCTCAGAAACGCTCGGCCTTGATTTTGTTCCTCACTTCGCATGCTGTTCGCCAACACAGAAGAAGGAGGAAGAATCAAGACCTAATTACCATAGTTCCTTAGCATACTACATGTAGTACACTTTACCAGACCTGGGAGAAGAACCA
>JBHHXN010000063.1:0-26191 GCA_046757025.1 bacterium | reverse complement strand
ACGGCAGCTTCTCTAAACAATTGTATTTATTCGACTAATAACCGGACACTAGTGAGAAAGACGAATATTTTTTGTCATGGGCAGCTTGTAAAATCATCCAAAGGAGTCATTCAGGCTTCACAAAGTTAATAAAAAACCGTGGAAGGATCAAGTAAAATAGCGCGGTGCAGGCAAACAAACCAGAAAAGGTCATTCGCATACCCGCACAAATCAAGCCTCATTTCTTGCCATTTGATTACTTGCTGACGGGAAGACTCCCCGCCTCTGTGCGTGTAAGCCACAGCTTGTTGGAGAAAACTGTTGCCAATTTGCCATAACTTTTTTAAATTGAGTAGGTATGACGTAAAGTAATCACCACTGACGATTCGAATCTGTATTCTATTACCGCTAAAAACTTTTTTTTGCAAAGTTATAAACAATCTCACCCAAAGCCGCCGAGCTCGCAAAGAAAAGAACAAATATCTTGACAACCTTTGCGGACTTCTCGGCTTTGCGTGGAAAATAAAATTTGTTTGCAGCCATAAGCTGCGTTAGGGTTTATCTGTTGTAATGAATACCAGAATTTCAAATAGGAATGACCCGTTGAAAAATCCGCCTTTCCCGACTTGTTTCGGGACTCAGTTTGAAGGCTTCTTCGATTTTATCAACAGAGTCATTCATACTTCAAATAATAAAGAACGATTCACTTCCTGAAATCGTAGTCAGCGATGATGAATAAAAACAAGCGCATGATTTGTGGCCACTGGTGGTGGTTTTGGATCCTCTTTTTTGTTTCGATGGTCGGCGCTGCAAAGGAAAGTTTCGCCATTCCGGCGTTTGCCCGACGTTACAAAACCGCCTGTACCACCTGTCATGTTTTGATTCCGAAATTGAATAAATTCGGCAAAGCGTTTAAAAATAACGGTTACAGAATTCCACCGAAAGATGAAGCGTTTGTAAAAATACCCGACGTCAAATTGGGGGATGAGGAGTGGAAAGAAGTCTGGCCCAAAGGCTTCTGGCCCGCTCGTTTGCCGGGCTTTCCCCCCATTGCTTTGAGGATGGATGGGGATTTCCTCATAAATCCGGGCGCCGAAATCACCAGTGATTTTGACATTCCAAGGGAAATTGAAATTTTAGCAGGGGGTAATGCCGGCAGCGGTTTCTCTTATTTTTTTGAGCTGGCATTTGAAAATGAAGAATTTGTGCTCGAACGCGCGTTTGCACAGTTTGATCGAATCGGCGGCAACACCTTGTTCAACCTCAAAATTGGACGATTTGAATTGGCTTCCGTGCCCTTTTCGCGCTTCAGTCGGCGCCTGACCGCTGCTGATTTTATCACTTCCGAGTTTCGAGCGGTGTCCGGTGGGTTTAATTTTAAACAACGGCAGCAAGGCATTGAGCTTTGGGGCGCAAAATCCATTACGGATACCGGCGGACTGGAGTACGGTCTCGGGGTGGTCAACGGCAGCGGTCCTCGCCGTGACACGAATTCATCCAAAGATACCTACTATCGCCTTTCGTATAAATTTGGCGGATTCGGTGTGGCCGGTTCCACCCGTCTGCCAAAATCACGGCAATTGCAGCAAACCAGCAATTGGCAGGATGATTCCTTCAAAATCGGAGCTTTTGGATATTTTGGCGAAGGCACCTTCTCCGAAAAATCCAATACCTTTGACCGCTTCGGTTTCGACCTGGATTGGTGGTACCAACGTTTGAATTTGTTCGGCGTATTTATGCACGGCCGTGAATTTAAAAACAACCTGGCTGAATCCAGCTTCAACGCTTTTTTTGTGGAAGCGGAATATCTCCTGCTGCCCTGGATAATAGCTCTGATTCGGTATGATCGAGTGGACCAGGATGGGCGTGAAATCCAACGCATCGTGCCGGGTCTGGTTCTGGCGTATCGCGCCAATGTCCGTCTGGTGAACGAAGGCGAAATTTATCTCGATAACAGCGGTGACAGTCTTTTTAGAATACGATTGGATTTTTTGTTTTGATGGCCAGGCATTATTAAAAAGGGGCAACAAAAACGCAGTTTTCTTTTTCATGGCATATAAGTTGCAAATGCTCGATTGTCGCATTATCATGCTTCTTTTAATAAATAATAAATGGTTGGCAGAGCCTTAGCCGGCAGATGTGATATCGGTGTTTAATTATTCTGAAAGGATAGTAAACTCTTTTTGCCATCGTTCGGTTCATCCAAACAGGACTGGTGTCAACAATGAGAGGGCAAGAAAAGTGAAAATGAAAATCTTTTATACCATCACATTCAGTTTGATAATTTTCAGCGCCGGCATATTCCCTGCCATAGGCGGTGAAATCAAAGGAAAAGTGCAATCCGATTGGGTTGACAGTACGAAAAATATTGTTGTATTCATCGAAGACGTGGCGTCTCCAGATAAATTTCCACCACCGAAAGTGCGCCCGAAAATGGATCAAAAGAATCTGACTTTCATTCCGCACATTTTGCCCATAGTTGTGGGCACCACGGTGGATTTTTTGAATAGCGACAAAGTGCAGCACAATGTTTTTTCGCCATCCGGGGTCAACCGTTTCAATCTGGGCTCTTATCCGCCCGGAGATTTTAAATCCGTTAAATACAACAAGCCCGGCAAAGTGGTGCTCTTGTGCAACGTTCATCCGGAAATGTCCGCTTACATCATCGTGCTGAAAAACCCTTATTTTGCCCTGACCGACGCCGATGGTAAATATGTCATATCAAATGTGCCGGAGGGAACTTATCGGTTGAGCACCTGGCACAAAAATCTGGCTACCAGTACCGTGGAACTTTTTGTGCCTGAAAAGGGCAGCGTCACCGCCAATTTCAATTTGTTCCTGGGCGATCCGGCTAATCTCTCGAAACTCTTAAAATAAAGCAACTTGTTGAGCCCGAATGAACCTGAATAAATTATTAAAACAGTTCAAAATTCGCAACAAGCTGACCATCGCGTTTACGCTACTGGCAACCGTACCACTGCTTTTAACCGGCTTCTGGGGAGTGAAATACACCATCCGGATTTTGGAAGATATCTCTTTGCAGGATTTGCAGAGCGATATTTCAAACATGCAAATCAAGGTTGATAGATTTCTAAACGAAATCAAAAGCGATATCTACTATTTGAGAGATTCCTATGTTTTTCGGGAGATGATCAACGCATTGGAAAATGAAGACAAGGATGAAATTAAAAAATGGCAGCATGTGGTGGAAGAGCAGTTTCGTGATTTCGCCAGCAACCGAAAAGTCTATTATCAGCTGCGTTTTCTGGATCAGTTTACCAACGAAATGCTGAAAATTGAACACGACGGCATCATCACCGTGGTGACACCCCAAGATGAGCTAACCCGACGACAGGACGTATTTTATCTTTACAGCGTAGAAAACAACCAGAATAGCGAGCTGCAGTTCACGCCGGTGGAGCTGACGAATGAAAAGTTTGTTGACCGCATCATTCCGGCCATCAGCTACTTTTTGCCGGTTTACAGCCTCAAAAACCGTGAGGAGCTGCAAGGCATTCTCATCGCCAATGTGTATGCGCAAACCTTATTTGACATCCTGGCCGAAGCGCCAGTGTCGGCAGGCCGCCGAACCATTCTGGCCGACAGCGAAGGATTTTACATTTACAATTCCGACAAAACGGAGTGGAATAAACTACTGGCTCTGCGAAAGGAAGGCAACATCGAACGGGACTTTCCCGCGGCAGCCCACGAGCAAATTCTTTCCGGCAAACCGGGCCTGATCGAAGAGCAGACGAACAAAATCGTGGCCTACACGCCCATCTATTTTACCGGCTCGAAAGACAATTTTTTAGTTCTTTTACGATGTATCTCCAAAGATCTGATTCACCAGCCCAGCCGGTCGTTCATGAAACTGGTGCTGTTGTTCGGATCGGCCTCTTTTGCCATTGCCCTGGTGCTGGGTTTTGTAGCAGCCAATCAATTTACGCGCCCCATAAAAGATTTAAGCAAAAGCTCTGAAATGCTGGCCAAAGGCCATCTGGACTATCGGATTCATCTCGACACGAACGACGAAATCGAACAGCTTGCCGTGGACTTTAATCACATGGCCGACGTCATCAAACATCACCAGGAGCAACTTAAAGAATATGCTGAAATTTTAGAGCAAAAAGTGGCTGAGAGAACGCGTGAATTGAGCAAAACGCTAAACTATCTGCAAAAACTGATCGACAGCTCGGTGGATGCCATCATTACCCTGGATACGGAAAGAAATATCACCCTGTTCAGCCGGGGTGCACAAAAAATATTCGGTTACCAGGTCAGTGAGGTTATCGGCAAACAAATTTGCACCTTATGCAAGAGCTGTGTTGAAAAGCGCTGCCCGTTGATAGAAGTCGCAGACACGGACAAAAAGCTGCACAGTTATCAAATCGACTTTGTGAAAAAAAACGGGCAGACCCTGCCGATCAACATTTCTGCTTCCCCCATAAAAAACGAAAACGAGGAAGTGACCGGTATCTTGACCATTGGCAAGGATATGACCGAACAAATAAAGATGGGAAAGCAAATTCAACAGGCTGAAAAATTGGCCGGAATCGGACAACTTGCTGCCGGCATCGCGCACCAATTGAACACGCCGCTGGCTTCCATCATTTTGTCGGCGCAAATGACCAAAGAAGTGGTGGACGACAAAGAAATTCTCGATGATCTGGACCGGATTGAACGTCAGGCGGATCATTGTGAAAAAATTATTAAGGAATTATTGAGTTTTTCCAGACCGGCGGACACCAGTAAATCGGCGGTCAAATTAGAGGATATCATTCGCCTCATCATCGACCTGATGCATAAAAAATTCAAGAATAGCCACATCACGGTTTCCACAGAATTCGATGAGCGCGGCAGTGCCATTTATGGCAACGCCAACCAAATTGAACAGTTGTTTTTTAATTTGCTGAACAACGCCCAAGATGCCATGACAGATGGCGGCGAAATTAAAATCAGCACGAGTCGAAATTTAAATAAAGTCCAAGTGAAGGTCAGCGATACCGGCATGGGTATTCCCAAAGAAAACCTGAACAAAATTTTTGATCCGTTTTACACCAATAAAGACGTTGGTAAGGGCACGGGACTCGGGTTGTCTGTTTGTTACGGCATCGTGAAAGAGCATAAAGGCCGCATCGAAGTAGAAAGTGAATCGGGCAAAGGTACCACATTTACCATCACGCTGCCCTTTTACAATTCCAGGAAAACCGCATGAATGATTTCAAGATATTGATCGTCGAAGACGACCGTGACATGGCGGATAACTGTTTTAAACTATTCAAACGCAATAAATTCGACGCATTGGTGGCGTATTCCGCGCAGGAGGCTCTGGACATCCTGTCGCGCAATGGACCGGTTAGCATCGTGTTAACTGATTTAAAAATGCCGGTCATGGACGGCATCGAACTGCTGAAACGCATTAAACAGCAAAGCCCTGAAACCGATGTCATCGTCATGACCGGTTACGGCACTATCCAGAATGCCGTGCAAGCCATCAAAATCGGCGCTTCCGATTATATCACCAAACCGTTTAATAAAGACGAGCTATTGCACGTGATCAAAAAGATAATCGAAAGCCGGCAGTTGAGGGGCGAAGTAGCACAGTTGCGCACACAGTTAAAAGAGAAGTACGGCTTTGACAATATCATTGGCAAGAGCAAGCAGATGTTGGATATTTTCACTCAAGGTTTGCACGCCGCGCGCAGCGACAGCTCGGTTTTGATAATCGGCGAAAGCGGGACCGGCAAAGAGCTGATTGCCCGGGCCATTCACCAAAATTCCAGGCGGTCGGCGGCACCGTTCGTGCCGGTCAATTGCGGTGCCCTTCCAAAAGAGCTCATTGAAAGTGAGCTGTTCGGTCACAAAAAAGGGGCTTTCACCGGGGCGGATAAAAGCACTCCGGGCTTGTTTCGTTCCGCCCACAAAGGCACCATCTTTTTGGATGAAATCGCTGAAATGCCAAAAGAGGTGCAGGTCATTCTATTGCGGGTTTTGCAGGAAATGGTCATCCGTCCCGTGGGCGACACGCGAGAAATCCCCATCGATGTGCGGGTAGTGTCTGCCACCAACAGGCAGATTGAGCAGGCCCTGGAGCAAGGGCAGCTGCGCCAGGACTTGTTTTACCGAATCAGTGTGGTGGTCATTACGATTCCACCACTGAGAGAACGCCAGACCGATATTCCGTTTTTAGTGCGGCATTTTATCGAAAAATTCAATCGGGTTTTTCATCGGAAAATTCAAGGTATCGAAAGGCCGGCGGTCAACATTTTGATGGAGTATGCCTGGCCGGGAAACGTCCGCGAGCTGGAGAACTTCATAGAAGGGCTTTACGTGATGGGGATCGAAAAAATAATCCGGCTCGAAGATGTGCGCGCCATTTTGAAGCGAGAAGTGAAACCTTCGGCACAGCTCGTGGTCAGCGGGGATACCGTCAGCACGCTGAGCCGCACAGAACGAAACGCCGTTGAACAAGCTTTGATCGCGGCAAAAGGCAACAAATCCAAAGCCGCGGCTTTATTAGGCATTTCGAGAACGCGCTTGTATAAAAAACTGGAATTGTACAACATAAAATATCCTGCCTGACAGCCCCTTAGCCGAAAAACTCTCCCGGCCTTTTCAGCGATCTGTCTTATTTCATTACAATTCTCTCACGGCGACCACTTCAAGAAATTGAACAAACTCCGTTAACTCATTAAAAAATAAGTTATGTTTCCATACGCTCACACCCGTAATCGTCCATGAAGTGTCATGAAACACAACATTTGTCGTGTTTCATGACACATTTAACAAATCCCCATCGATTCGCTTGCCCTCGCTTCCATAAGTAATAATCGATTTAATTCCCTGTAATTATACAAGATAGCACGGATATTTTGTTGCGAATAAATAATTGGCACTTCATTTGCCCAAACAACACCGGCACGTCCAGTTAGTTCGTTTGAATTTAAGCAAGTGGGCATTGTACGTTGCCAGTTAACCTGTTTTATTAATTACCTGTTCGATGTTATGTTTCACAATAATGGAAGCCACGGCTCTTTTTTTTCAGCAAAAATGTCTCCTACCTTTTGGATTGAAAACGGTAAATTAGCGGAACAAATCCGCTTTTTCGTAGAGCAGAGCAAAAATGATAAACCGCATATTAGAATAGAAAAAATCAAGGAATTTGCATCGGAGCTGGACCAGGAGATTTCAGGGGAACCTACCATCGCAAGAGCCGTGGTTGAAATTATTGACAAGCTCAAATCGGACCATGAAACCAAGATCAGATTTATCCTGAATTTCACGCAGATCACCTGCCGCCTGCGAGATATGGAAATAAGCTGTTTTAATTGAAATCACATATCAAACTGAATGAATTCACAAAGATAAAAAAGGAAACGAGGGGAGGTGACCGTAGCAGTCGATTTTTTTTCAGAAGAGGAGCCGCAGGATTTGGTACTTGACGACTCCGGTCTATTTCATAACATTTAACAAACTTATTTAACAAATTAATCAATCGTGGAGGATTGTATAATGAAACTAATCAAATTATTCAGTGTCGTCGCAGCCCTGCTGCTCATCGGGCTGTTTCTCGGCTGTAAGGGCGATTCCTCAACCGGCCCGGAAGAATCCCCCTGGGTGAAAGCGTCTGATTGGGTCGCCAACGCCAACTGGGATGCGAAGACCACCATCGTGGTCACCATGCACGAAGAATCCGCAAATGATTTTCATTTTGAACCTTCGGAAATCACACTGGAAGCCGGCAAACCTTACGTGCTGAAGTTTACGAATCCAGCGGGAAATTCAAGCAAGCACTATTTTGCCACTGAAGGCGCCAAGGACTTTCTTCAAGCCATTGCCACGCGTAAGGTGCAAACACCGGACGCCGAATACAAGGCACCCTATTTTAAAGCAGTGGAGCTGTTGATCGGCGGCGAGGTGGAGCTTTATTTCATTCCCGTATTAGCTGGTACGTACGATTTTCTGTGCACCATCACCGGCCACAAAGAAGCCGGCATGACCGGCAAAATTACGGTTACAGGTGGCGAAGGTTATGAACTTGATCTGGAAGTAGATACCAATTTTGACATGGGATTGACCACGGACGCCAGAACCTCGGGTTCCAATCCGGTCTGGTCAACTGCTCAGGAAGTAACAGTACAGATGATTGAAAACGCCGACGGCTCACTGGCGTTTGATCCCGAAACGTTGACTTTGACGAAAGACACCGGTTACAAAATCAATCTGGTCAACGACGGCTCCAATGAAAGCAAGCACTATTACACCTGTACTGATTTTTATAAATCCGTTGTCACCAGAAAAGCCGAAGACTCTTATGCTGAAATCAAAGTCCCGTATTTTAATGCCATAGAATTGTTGATTGGCGGCAACACGGAATTGTTTTTGGTGCCCACTAAAACGGGCGAATTTGAAGTAATCTGCACCATTGCCGGACACCAGGAAGCAGGCATGCACGGTCACATCGTTGTGCAATGAGCTGCGGAGGAAGTTGAATTTTCTCAATTTCCACCATTGGACAGTCAATCGGAAGCAGGAGGAGCCATGCCTCCTTCTGCTTCTGCATTATAATTAGCGTCCAGCCGTAAAGAGCCCTTTTTTGTCATTCCCGCAATTTTTAAGCGGGAATCCATTGTTCAGTTAGGCACGAGATTCCCGATGAGCTTGTCCCTGCATGTTGTAAGCAGGGAGCACTCGGGAATGACGATTACCGAGGGACACTAATTAATCAGACATGAATGATGAAAATCCAAACAATTGCAACCTGAATTGAGCTTTAAATAGTAATCCCTGGAGAGTGGAATTTTGATTCACACGGATAGATTCATAATCAAGCATTCATATAAAATACCTTTCAATAAACTGCCTGCTATTTCTTTTGCCTTTCAATTGCTCGCGTACATTTATTCGGATTTTCTCTGAAAAGTCGCGGTGATATCAGGACGATTTCAGAAAATGATTCTTTGATTGATAGCGTCACTGAATTTTCAATTCAAACAGTGCATGAAATCAAAACATTCATCCTAATATATTACCCTAAAATAAGTAACCATTTTTGATGTACAAGTCGTAAAGGATTTGACATGAAGTCAGTAAATATTTTTCTTTCAGTACGGTCCCTGATGATTCTGCTATTTGTTTCAATGTTATCCTGTCGAGATACCATGGTGTTATCTCCACCAACGCTTTCAGTGACTCTGACGGCAGTGCCCGTAACAGGTCAAGCCCCTTTAGAGGGCGTGGATCTGACAGCAAGTTTGAGTGGTTCCGCGCGCGGGCCGGTGACCTTTCATTTCGACTGCAATAACGACGGCATTTTCGAAAAAGAAGTGACGGAAGACAGTGACCACTACACCGCCGAGGACGTGTGCGGCTACACAGACCCCGGCACCTATACCGCTAAAGTTATGGTTGAGCGCGCCGAGGTCACGGCCACCGCTGACATAACCCTGACAGTAGCCGCGGCAACCGAATCAACGCCTTCCACCGGTGACAGTGTCATTATCTCCATGCTGGACAATGTTTTTTCACCGCGCGATGCCACCGTAAAACCGGGAGCCACCGTCATATGGAAAAACGACGGCGCCCGGCCGCACACCGCCACCAGCGACGACGGCCTCTGGGACTCCGGCAACGTGGACAGCGGCCAGTCCTGGAGCTGGAAAGTGCCTGATGAAACCACCGCCGGAACCGATTTTCCATACTACTGCGTTTATCACGGCGATAAAGGCGGACAGGGCATGGCCGGCATATTGCATGTCGGCAGTGCCTCTCCTGGTCAGAAAACGCTTTTTGTGTCGGTTAGCGTCAACCCTGATGCCGGGGAAGCGCCCCTTCAGGATGTGGACATAACCGTTCAGGTAAGCGGCACCGCCACCGGTGACATCACCTATCGAATTGATTGCAACGGTGACGGCACTTTTGAAGATGAAAACACCATAGCTTCGGATACCTATAGATCAGCAGATTTATGCAGTTATGATTCTCCGGGAGCTTACACGGTAAAAGTGGCGGTTGAGCGAGACGGTTTAACCGCCGAAGCCACCACGACCATTAACGTGCTGGAACCCCCTCCCTCTTCCACCGGCGACACCGTCGTTATTGCCATGCAGGACAATTTCTTTTCACCGAAAGACGTGACGGTCAAAGCCGGCGCTACCATCATCTGGGATAACGTGGGTAATCGTCCGCACACCTCCACTAGCGATGACGGAATATGGGATTCAGGCAACGTGGACAGCGGTCAGTCCTGGAGCTGGCAAGTGCCTGAGGCCACGGCAGACGGGACTTCTCTTCCCTATTTCTGTGTGTATCATGGCAACAAAGGCGGACAGGGCATGGCCGGCGTCATCTATGTCGGAACGCAACCCCCGCCTTCCTCTTCCTCAGATACGGTGAATGTCTCCATGATAGATAATTTCTTCTCTCCCAGGGACGTGACCGTGAAACCGGGCGCCACGGTTCGCTGGCGCAACGTCGGTTTGATGCCGCACACGACCACCAGCGATGATGGCATCTGGGACTCCGGAAAGGTCGATAGCGGAGCCACCTGGAGCTGGACCGTACCCGATGAAACCCAATCCGGTACCGTCATTCCCTACTTCTGCGTTTACCACGGCGACAAAGGCGGACAGGGTATGACCGGCGTCATCAATGTCAGTACCAGCGCTCAGCAGCAGCCGACTCTATCTGTGACCCTGACTGCCAGCCCGCCGGCAGGTATGGCGCCTTTGAAAGGCGTAGATTTTACGGCCCAGGTCAGCGGCACCGTCGAAGGGGCGATTACCTATCACTTTGATTGCAACAGCGATGGCGTCTATGAAGAAGAATTGACAACCAATTCAAATATTTATACGGCCGTTGATTTATATGATTACAACGATCCCGGTTCTTATGTTGCAAAGGTTGTGGTGGAACGAGGAGGGTTAACAGCCGAGACTTCGATTGTCATCGAGGTTTCATCGCCACAGCCCCCTACGAATGCCGAGGTGGTCACCGTTTCCATGAGAGATAATTTTTTCTCTCCAAGGGACGTGACAGTGAAGCCCGGCGCCAAAATCATCTGGGAAAACGGGGGCATTAAACCGCACACCGCCACCAGCGACGACGGATTGTGGGATTCGGGCACCGTCAACACCGGCGGCTCTTACAGTTGGACCGTGCCCACGGCCACGCAGTCGGGCACCGACTTTCCCTACTTTTGCGTTTTTCACGGCGATAAAGGCGGACAGGGCATGGCCGGCGTAATTCACGTAAGCACTGGAAATCAATCCCCAACGTTGTCCGTCGCACTCAGCGCAGAACCTTCTTCCGGCGAGGCGCCGCTTGAAAATGTCGCGCTCATCGCGCAGGTGAGCGGCACCGTAACCGGCCCCATCACCTATCGTTTTGACTGCACCGGCGACGGCACATTTGAGCATGAAACCACCACGGATCAGGATTTCTACCAGGTGGCGGCGTTGTGTTCTTACAGCAGCGCCGGCGACCACACCGCCAAAGTGGTGGCGGAGCGCGGTGGGTTGAACGCCAACGCCTCCACCACCATCACGGTCTCGGAACCGCCACCGCCTTCCAGCGGCAGAGAAGTGCGCGTACTCATGAAAGACAATTTCTTCTCACCACGCGAAGTAACGGTGAAACCCGGCGAGAAGATCATCTGGGACAATGTGGGCAAAAAACCGCACACCTCCACCAGCGACGACGGATTGTGGGATTCGGGCACCGTCAACACCGGCGGCTCTTACAGTTGGACCGTGCCCACGGCCACGCAGTCGGGCACCGACTTTCCCTACTTTTGCGTTTTTCACGGCGATAAAGGCGGACAGGGCATGGCCGGCGTAATTCACGTAAGCACTGGAAATCAATCCCCAACGTTGTCCGTCGCACTCAGCGCAGAACCTTCTTCCGGCGAGGCGCCGCTTGAAAATGTCGCGCTCATCGCGCAGGTGAGCGGCACCGTAACCGGCCCCATCACCTATCGTTTTGACTGCACCGGCGACGGCACATTTGAGCATGAAACCACCACGGATCAGGATTTCTACCAGGTGGCGGCGTTGTGTTCTTACAGCAGCGCCGGCGACCACACCGCCAAAGTGGTGGCGGAGCGCGGTGGGTTGAATGCCAACGCCTCCACCACCATCACGGTCTCGGAACCGCCACCGCCTCAGACTGGTGGGGACGTCACCATTGCCATGAAAGATAACTTTTTTTCTCCCAGAAACGTCACTGTGAATCCCGGCGCAAAAATCACCTGGAATAACTCAGGAAGAAAAAAACACACTTCCACCAGCGATACCGGTCTCTGGGATTCGGGCACGGTCAATACCGGCGGCTCCTACAGTTGGACAGTCCCCGCAGATGCCCAGGATGGCACGAGCTTTCCCTATTTTTGCATATTTCATGGCGATCGCGGTGGACAAGGCATGGCAGGCTCCATTAACGTGGGCAGCGGCGGCGGTTCGAACCCGCCGCCAAGCACGGGTAACACCGTGGTCGTCACCACCCCCGGTAAATCGTTCAGTCCGGAAAGAGTGGAAATTCAACCTGGTGACACAGTCACCTGGCAGTTTTCAGGTACGACGCACAATGTGACATTTGAAAAGGAAGCGCCTTCAGGAGGCGATATACCGGATTCCGAACCGGGCACCGAAGTTTCTCGAACTTTTACGAACGAAGGGGACTACGACTATGAATGCACCTTACATCACGGTCAAAAAGGAAGAATTCGCGTACGAACGGATTTGAGTAAATTGTAGATGCGAATTTTAAAACAATAAAGGTCGGTTCTGGCGATTGAAAAATTCAGGCAACTTTTTGTGGTCTGAATTGTTTTTCGGGCATGTTGTAATAAATAACCAAACGACTTCGTGATTGAAATTGCCGTTAAATTTCCGATCCCATAACCGACCATTGAGCGGAATATATTACTTGACATTGTTGCAGAGTATGATTATAATAAAGGCCAATATTCCGAAGTACAACTCTGCGACGTATTCATTCTGATTGGCTGCCGGAATTCATTTTCAGTCAAACTTCATTTACATAATCTCTGAACAATCGTGACGACCGGTTTAATGCAAAGGTCAAATTAATCAATTAGGACAGGAGGAAAAATGGCCATTCTAACTAAAAAACTTCCCGCTGCCTGGTTCATGGCATTCCTGCTGTTGACCGTGCTTTCTGTGGCGGTTTTGTACGGTCAGGAAACGGAAACTCCGGACGCAGCTCAACAAGCGCTGGCGGCCACGCGCGGTCAACAGGTTTACAACGGGGCTTGCGCAGCTTGTCATGGCCGAGCAGGAGATGGAAACGGACCAGCGGCCCGCTATCTCGACCCCCTGCCGCGGGATTTCACCACAGGAATTTACAAGTTTCGTTCAACTCCCAGCGGACAGTTACCCACGGATGATGACTTGTTTCGCACCATTACCAACGGCATTCCCCGAACCATGATGCCGGCCTGGCAAGATTTGCTGTCAGAACAGGTTCGCCGGGACGTGGTGGCTTACATAAAAACCTTTTCAGATAAATTTCAAAAGATGGCTTCCGGAAAACCCATCCAGATTTCCTCGGAACCTCAAATGACGGCTCAAACCGTTAGCGAAGGTAAAAGTCTGTACATGCTCATGGAATGCTGGGCATGCCATGGTGTGAGCGGTAAAGGAGATGGCAAATCCGCCAACACGTTGAAAGATGAATGGGGACATAAAATCAAACCTTTCAATTTTACCATCGGAAACTACAAAGGCGGCAATGACCACCGCAGCGTCTTCAAAACTTTTACCACCGGACTCAACGGCACCCCCATGCCTTCGTATTCTGAAACATTTCTTTTCGGCGGGGACAGTATTGAGGATTTTAACAACTATCTCGAAGTTTACTCAAAAAATGAAGTGGATGAGCTGAAAGCCTATTTAACAAAACAACCCACCGAAGAACAGATTGGCAACATGACCGAAGAGCAGATGAAAGAACTCATCGACCGTCGCAGTTGGTCGCTGGTGCACTATGTAAAATCTTTATCAAAAAAAGCCGGTGTTTTCTATCGCTTGTTTGCAGAAGATACCGAGGTCACCCAATAAAGGAGTCAGGACAAAATGCAGGTATTAAAGAATATACAGTCATTATTTTTGTCTATTTTGATTTTGGTGAGTTTGATGGCCTGGTTTTCCTGCCGTGGCGATGGGGTGAGATTGAACGCCAGCGGCGACCCCGAAGGCGCCTCCGGTTTTGCTGCGCAGATTCAACCCATTTTTGATACCAATTGCATTCGTTGTCATGCCAGCGGCGGCATTGGTTTTATTCAAACCGGGGGCAGTCAGAACAACGGCCTGAATCTCACCAGCGGCAACTCGCACGCGTCCCTTGTGAATCAACCGACTTTTCAGGCGCCGACAGTCGACCCGAAGATGCGGGTGGCTCCCGGTGATCCGGATGGCAGTTACCTCATCCAAAAAATTTCATCGGCCTCTCCCAAAGCCGGCCGACGCATGCCTTTCGACGGCCCGCCGTTTCTCTCGCAAAGTGAAATACAATTGATCAGAGATTGGATTGCACAGGGCGCGCCAAACAATTAGGAGGAAATCCATGTTAAAAAATAAAATCACCCTGCTTTTTGCCACCGGCCTGGTGTGGGCTCTGCTACTGGATGGCTTTCTAACCACTTTACCAGCAGAACCTTACCTGGCAGTACGGACAGGATTTAAGTGCAGTCAATGTCATGTCAATCGGACCGGCGGCGGCAAAAGAACCGACTTCGGTGTCATCTATTCTCAAACCAATCTGTACATGAAATTTATCAAAGCCAAAGGCAGCTCCAGCTTTTTCGATGGCAAGATGAGCGACCGAATTTCCGTGGGTGCGAACTTCCGCGCTGATGACGTGTCGCTGTTTGAATTCAAAAGCTTTACCGGCGAAAAAGCCGATTACAGCAACAATACCCGAATTTCAGAAGCCAATGTCTATTTGCAATTTGACGTGGTGCCCGATGTGTTTTCCGTGTACGCCGACCAGACTTTGCAACCCAGCGCCAATCGAGAATTTTTTGGAATCATCCAAAATTTGCCCCTGGATTCGTATTTAAAAGTCGGGCGCATGCTGCTGCCGTTCGGCTACCGCCTGCTGGACAACGACGCGTTCATTCGCAATCGCACCGGTTACACTTACAACCGCCATGACACCGCCATCGAGATCGGCCTGGAGCCCGGCCCCCATTCCCTGGTGGCCAATCTCACCGAAAACCAGTTGTCTTTGGTGGCTTCGACGGTGTTCCGACGGTTTCGCATCGGCGGCTCCTTCGGGCGCAACATCCGCGAGGGCGATGACTATGTGGCTGGCGCCTTTGCCGGCGTCAACTTTGGGCGCTTCACGCTGTTAGGGGAAGGGGATTTTATTAAAAAAGATGACCGGGAACAATTCGCCGGTTTGGTGGAGTTAAACTACCTGATCACACGCGGATTCAATTTCAAAGCCACCTACGAGTTTTTCGATCGCAACCGGGATGTGGCGAATGACCGCGATGGGCAGGAACGCATCACCATCGGGGTGGAGCCGTTTATCACGCAATTCATGCAATTCGGTATCTTTTACCGAATAAATCGCTTCATCCCTCAAAACGTACCGCTGAATCAAGATCAGTTAACTTTGCAGTTTCATGTTTTTTTATAAAAAGAGAAAAGGAACATGTCTAACAAACCATTTGTAACCTTGATTTGCATGGGGGTTTGTGTATTTATCGCCTGCGGCACGCCCGGCAAGCAACTTGCTCCGACAACGGAGACCGCTAAGTTCTTCGCGAACGATACCTTGAAAGCGGAGATGGTCTTGAAAAATTTTTACTTCGAGCCCAGCCGCATCGTCACCGAAGTCAACAGACCGCTGCAGTTGACGTTGAAAAAACGATCGGGATTTTTGGGACTGGTGCCGCACGATTTCAATCTTGTGGCGCCGGCAGCCGGTCTGGAAATTCAAAATCAAGACGTGCCCGGCGGCGAAGGCGTCGTCATCACGCTGACGCCTACGAAAACCGGCGAGTTCAAATTTTATTGCAGTAAAGATGGACATGCGAAAAAAGGGATGGTCGGTTATTTAATCGTAAAAGATCGGCTGACGGCCCAGTAATTTCAAAATAAAAACTTGACTTTTTGAGATAAAAAGTGTATTTACATTCTTTTTGAAACAGGTTTTGTTAACAACTATCATTATTCATTAAAAGGAGAAACGCATTATGAATCGAATACTTCCAATTGTTGTGACAGCAGGTCTGTTAATGAGCTTGACGAACATCCAGGGTACCGCCTTTGCAAAAACCGGTTCCAACCACGCACTGTCACCCGCAGCCGGAGCGGCCATCGAAGGTAAAGTAACTTTTGCAGGTGCTGTTCCAGCAAAGAAGAAGATTACGGTGAATAAAGACGTGAGCGTTTGCGGAAAAGTTGACCATTACAATGAAGATCTGGTCGTGGCCAAAGACAAAGGTCTGGCCAACGTGGTCGTAGGGATTTCAGGCGTCAAAGGTGGCAAATCCTTTGAAACCTGGGGAGACGAATTTGTGCTGGATCAAAATGGCTGTCTCTTCCAGCCGCATGTGTTGCTGGCTCCGGTTGGCGCCAAAATTCAAATCAAAAACAGCGATGGCATCCTGCACAACATTCACACTTTCAGCGAAAAAAACACGCCCATTAACAAAGCGCAGCCGAAATTCTTGAAAGTTCTGAAAATCTCTTTTGACAAACCTGAATTTATCCGGGTGGCTTGTGACGTACACAACTGGATGAACAGCTACGTGGCAATAGTGGATAATCCCTATTACGCCATCACCGATGAAAACGGAAAGTTCAGTCTTGCCGACGTACCGCCGGGCTCATATACTCTGGAATTCTGGCACGAAAAATTAGGAACTCAGACCCAGAAAGTCACGGTCAAAGCTGGCGCTACCGCAACAGTCAATATGGAGTTTGCGGAGTCGAAATAATTCTTCTTTTAAATTCAAAAAAACCTGCTCGTACTGACGAGCAGGTTTTTTTTATGCCAGCGAGTTTTAATCTGGTGTTTTCTGTTATTGAAAAGCGTTATGGCAAATCAGTCCAGACATAGTCCCGATCAAAGCCATAATGATTGTTGGCGCCCGCATGACAACCGTAGCACATATCAACCTTACCCATGGTTTTCACGGTTCCGTCTGGTTGATAACTCACCCAGAACCAATCGCCATGTTCTGAATCGTAACCTGACACTTTTAACATCACGGTCAGAGCTGCCAGAGTGGTATCGGAACCGCTCACCATGTAATTTTCTTTAACGATTACAGCATTGTCCGCCAGCGGAAACGATTTACTGTTTAAGTTACTCAGGGCGGTGGGATTCACAAACGTACGAAACACCTGCGGTCCCATGTGGGGATCGCGGCCCATCAGATTGGTATCCCCGGCGTAATAGCCGGTTTTGCCAGGCCAGAGATTCCACGTTTTTGCCGTATTGCTGTAGTCCTCCGACATCAACCGATTCCAGAGATTGGCAGCGATGACGTCATCGCTGGCTATCGATTGCATGGAATTGTCGCTGCCGGAACAGCTTGACAGTAAAAATGCGAAACCACTCATTACGACGATCAAATAAAACAGCTTTTTCATGACAGACTCCTGGATTTAAGTAATTAATTAGGTTTTTGTTTGAATCCAATGTTGCATCGATGAAATGAAATCTGTCAACTATTGTGCCAGGGAGTAGTCAATTGTAAGAAATTTACTTAAACGATTAATTTTAAAGGATTAGTGGAAACAGGAGATCGTGTTCAATTGCCTGAAAGCGATTTTCCTGTCTCCCAGAAGTGTGAGACTGTCTCCTATTTTCAGGAGACATTTATGGCAAACAGCCGGAAATTATCGTGGTGAATAGTTACATCGATTGGCCATCGGTTGGAATTTGGAGCTCTTCCAACTTTCTATACAATGACGATTCGCTGATGCCCAATAATTTTGCTGCTTGTCGTTTGTGATTACCGGTTTTGTGAATAACTTTCAAAATGTGTTGACGCTCGTAAATTTTCATAGCGCATTTCAATTCATCTTCAACCTCGCGGAGTTGTTTTTGGGACTTGAGGAGAACCGGTAAAGCCTGGCGCGATATGAGCTCATCGTCAGTTAAAATCATCGCCCGTTCTATCATGTTTTCCAGCTCGCGGATGTTGCCTTTCCATTCGTTGTTCATGAGCCACCGCATGGTCTCCTCATCCACGCCGGTGATTTTCTTGCCCAGCTCCTGGTTGTGAATTTTAATAAAATGTTTCACAAGCAGCGGAATATCGTTTCGCCGTTTTCGCAGCGGTGGCAAATTTATTTCCGCAACATTTAAACGATAAAACAAATCCTCGCGAAAATTTCCCCGGCTCACTTCTTCCTCTAAATCACGGTTGGAAGCAGCAATAATGCGAATATCCACTTTTTCTGCCTGGCTGCTGCCAACCGCATACACTTCTTTTTCTTGAATAGCCCGTAATAATTTCGATTGCAAGTGCAGTGGTATCTCGCTGATTTCATCTAAAAAAAGTGTGCCTTTGTTGGCGGCTTTAAAATAACCATCTTTGTTTTGCAAAGCGCCGGTGAAGGCTCCTTTTTTATGTCCGAACAATTCGCTTTCCATAAGCTGTTCGGAAATGGCGCTGCAACAGACTGGTAGAAATCGCCCGCTCTTGCGCAAACTGTGGTAATGAATGGCCCGCGCCACCAGTTCTTTGCCGGTGCCGCTTTCCCCCTGCAGCAAGACGTTGCTGTTGGTGGGGGCAATCTTTTTTATGAGACCAAAAACCAGCTTCATTTCTGCGCTTTCTCCTATGAGGTTGCCGAAGTGGTATTTTTGCTCCACTTCCGCTCTCAGGTTTTGATTTTCAATCTCCAGTGCTTGAAATTTTAAAAGCTGTCGAATTCGAAAAATGAGATCATCTAAAATCAAAGGTTTAACCAGGTAATCCGAAGCGCCGATTTTCAGTGCCTTCACAGCCGTATCCACACTGGCATACGCGGTAATCATGACGATGATAGTTTTGGAACTCACATTACGGATTCTTTTGATCACTTCGATTCCATCCATTCCGGGTAACTGCAAATCTGTGATAACCAGATCAAATTGTTCTTCAGAAACTTGTGTCAGGGCATCTTCGCCATCAGCGGCAGTTTTACAACGATATCCTTCATCCACTAACACCTCTTGGAGGGATTCCCGGATCGATTTTTCATCATCCACAATTAAAATGCTTTCATTCATAGGGTTTTCCAGTTAATTCAAGGAAGAACAATGACAAAGGTGGTACCTTTCCCCACTTCACTTTCGACGTGTATTTCGCCACCAAGACTTTTGATAATACCATAACTCACAGACAAACCCAAACCACTCCCCTGCCCCACTGTTTTGGTAGTAAAAAAGGGTTCAAAAATTTTTTCTTGCCACTCCGGGGCGATGCCTTTGCCGGTGTCTGTAACAGTTATTGTCACAGCATGATTTCTTTTTGAGGAAGAAATCCTCAGCTCGCCCTGCGATTCCATGGCGTCGAATGCGTTGAGAATGACATTAATGAAAACTTGTAAAACCTGATCAGCTACCACGTTCACTCTAGGCAAATCTTTACTCAGGTTAGTGGTAATTTTGTATTTTTTAGCTCGGGGATCATATTTTAAAATCCCCAGAGCAGTGCGAATGAGTTCGTTGATTTGACATGGCTGCCTGTCGGTTTTAACCGGTCTAGAAAAATCGCTCAGCTCACGCACGATTTTTGAGATTCGATTGATGTTTTCGCTTAACAGTTTTAATTGCTCTTTGTGTTTGGTTTCAGTGGATTTTCTTTGCAGGATTTGAACAATGGAAGAAATCGCGGTCAAAGGATTACCAATTTCATGCGCCAGGCCAGCGGCCAAAACGCCCAAGCTGGCCATTTTTTCGTTGTGTACCAATTGCCTTTGCGATTCTCTCAGCTCCTGGGTTCTTTCGATAACTTTGTGCTCCAGGTCCACATGGGCATTTTGTAGCTTGTCAGCCATCTTGTTAAAGGCGACACCGAACTCTTCCAATTCATCGCCCGTGTTGATGAACACGCGCTGATTAAAATCGCCGTCGGCAATTTGTCGGGTAGTGGCAGTTAGATTCTGCAAATTTCTTTTAACCTGATAGTCGATGACGATCCCCAAAAGTGCCCCGATGAAGATGGCTCCCAGCATAAATTGCAGCGCCCAGCGCCGGCTTTTCAGGATTTTGATTTGCATGTCTTTCGTGGAGATGCCTAACCGCACCACCCCTTGTTTGACGCCTTCTGCAAAAATGGGAATCGCCACGTCCAGAATAGAACCAGCATCCTGAATGATTTCAGCATTGGTGGTGAAAGCATTCTCGTTGATTTTGCCGCGCAGAAATTTCTCGATGTTGAAGTCGTCACTGCTGGCAACCACGCGGCCCTCTTCATCCTGGATGATGACATAGCGGACGTTTCTGCCGTGGCTGAATTTTGCCATGGGGCCGGCTTGCTGCATGTGCATCTTGATGGAAGTTAGATCTTTTTTGAGCAACGGCTCTGTCACCATTTTAGCAAACAACCGGGAACAGCCCATGGAGGTGTTCATCATTTCTTCTTTGACGATCTTCTGCTCCTGGATAAAAGCTGAAAAAGCAAAAGCAAAGATGATGACCACGTAGGTAAATCCGATGCCAAAAATAGCTCGCCGTCTTAAACTCAATCGATATTTGGGCATAATATTAGCGCTTAAAAGTCGGATTTTATATTTGTGATTTCTTAAATCATCTGGTGTGACATTTTTCAGAAGTCGTAAAATGTTCGACTGCCACCTTCTCGTTTTAAACTGACATGCGGATCCTTTCTCCCTAATTGTAACAAAATTGTTCACAAAAATAGTTCATCATTGCGTAAATAAATTGGCGCTTCAATTACCACGAGAAATGGGGGACAAATCCAGACAATTTTCATAAACGACTGAAATACCCTTTTGATATCGACCCGTCTATATGCCGTTTCAAGCTATTCTGAATTATGAATGCAACCGCTGAAAGATAAAATACTTGCATTTTTTTGATTTTTTTGTTAGGTTGTACGACCAAGCAGATCAACATCCTTATTTTCGGCATCTTTCTTTCACTCCATGAGTGCATAGCTTCCTACAGATGATAAGAGTGCACAGCCAAAGGACTCTAAGGTTTCCAACCCTGCTATCATCGAGAGTCGGCGAACGACAGTCCCGACTCCCTTCAAGCTCTTGTCATATATTCATCCTCATCTTCGTGTTTCAAGTTGTGTGCGTTTGCTGATTTTTCATCGTCTGAATAAGCGACAGTTTGGGTACTTTCATTCAGAATGAATTACCCATTTTCCAAAAAAACTATGATGGAATCGGTGTAATTGATGTGTCTATTAATTACAGCGCGAAAAGCAAGCAAACCTTGTCGTTCGATTTCTGAGTCTTTTTCAACTGTTGATCGATTTACAGTACGGCCACAATGGGAGCGACCAAAATACTTGTTACTCTCTTTCGCGCATCCCTCATTAAATTAATTATCGTTTGAATGCTTCTGTCGATTTTTATCCGCAGCTTAGATTCAACAATTCATTTGTTTTTGTAGAAAATGAGCCTTTAATACTCAATTCAATAAAACAGATAATAGTTTTTTGTTGAAATTGAATGGGAGAGGGGAAACATGAATTCGGAAGAAAGAGAATGGATCAAGCGAATTCAAGCAAGAGATCGGGAATCTTTTAAGCAGCTTTATGATCAGTACCACCAGGAATTGTTCAATTTCCTCTGGTATTTAACCAATTCAAAAGAAGAGGCTGAAAATCTTACCCAGAATGTCTTTTTAAATATCTGGACTAAAGGTGAAAAATGGAATCCACACACAGCGTTGCGTTCATTCCTCTATCGCTGTTGTAAAAATGAATATCTAAATTTTATCAGAAAAGGTAAAACAAATCCTTTGTTCGCTGCGGTAGAAATAACGGCTGCCAATTCTTCAACTAACTTTGGACCAGAAGTAGATAATGAGAAGGAAGAATTGAAAAGATCGATCACAAAAATCATCAAATCCATGCCCGAAAGAAAGCGATTGGCGTTTATTTTGAGATATTATTTTGATATGCCTTATCACCAAATAGCGGAAATACTAGATATCTCAATCGCCACGGTTAACAGGGACATGGCTTCAGCATATCGAATTCTCCGAGAAAAACTGAAAGCGTTTTTATTTATTTTAAATAAAAGATGATATGATCGAGTGAAAATCGGTGTCTCTACTGATAAATCGACTATTCATGTAATTTAAGCTGGGGGTGTACCGTGAAGAAAAAAGGAAGAAAAATGGATGACGAATTGCTTGCTCGAATCTTTACTCAAGAAGCCACGGAGGAAGAAATTCAAGCCTTTGCCCGGACTAAGCCCGAAGAATTTGAAAAACTTAAAAAACTGCAGGCATTGTTAGATCAAATTCAGCCGCCGGTGGCTGAAAACCGTTGGGCGGAACTGCTGCAAAAAATGGAAGAAGAGTCTCCATCGCAGCAAAATGGTTACATTAAAAATCCTCTGGTCGATATACGCTCCACATTTAGCGCTTTTCAGAGGATGTGGAGGATAGCGGCGGTGGTTCTGGTCACGCTTGCGTCTCTTTGGTGGGTTTATGGAAATTATTTTACACAAGCAGAAGTCAAGACTCCAAATGGCAAACACGCGACGGTTCATCTGGTGGACGGTACCGTCGTCGAATTGAATGCCGCAAGTAAACTAAGATACCCGAAAAAATTTTCAGACAAGCTGCGGAAAGTACGTTTGATGGGGGAAGCGTTTTTCAAGGTGGCCCCCGGCAGCGTCCCGTTCACGGTAGAAACCCAGAATGCCCTGGTGCAAGTGCTGGGTTCCGCATTCAACCTGCGCCAGCGTGGCAACACCACCACGGTGGTGGTACAATTGGGTAAGCTCGCAATCGCAAATCTGGAATCCGTCGGCAAAGTGGTTCTGCATAGCGGCGAAATGAGCCAGGTGGTGGATACCAGCTTGCCAACGCCGCCGGTCAAAGTGGATATTTCTAAAATGACGGCCTGGCGGGAAGGCAAGTTGATTTTTGAGCGTACCCCGCTGCACGTCGTGTTCGAGGAGCTGACACGACAATTCGACGTCAAATTTAAAATCGCCGTGGCAAATATGACCAACTTAACTCTGACCGCCAAATACAACAAAGGCCTGCCTGTGGATCAAATTCTCAGACATATCTGCGCGAATTTTAATTTGAAGTCAAAAAAAATTAACGGGGCATTTCAAATTGATGAAGATGGAGGCGTGCAATGAAAATAAGATGGGCTGACAACTCAGTCATTTTTTTACTTTCGTTTTATGGATTCCTGGCGGCGTTCAGCTTTCCTAACCGCAGCAGTGCAGCCGCCAGCCACGGCCAGCCTTCTCCAGGACGATTGCTGAGTTTGCATTTTCAAAACGCCCGCATTAGAAGCGTGCTGAATGAAATTGAACAACAATCCGGTTTTAGTTTCAGCTTTAGCGACGCTCTGATAGACGAAGAAAACAGCGTCAATTTAGTGGTTGACAAAAAGCCGTTGACGGACGTTTTGCAGGCGCTTTTCGAGAACACCCAGATAGATTTTAAGATTTGTGCAGACAGCCTGGTGGAGCTGACTCAAAAAATGCCCGGCACCCTGATAGGGCGGGTACGAGACAAAGAAACCAAACTTCCGCTATCCGGAGCGAACATTTATCTGGAAAATACGCACTTGGGGACGGCTTCGAATATCCGAGGTCATTTTTATATTGAACACATTCCCGCAGGCCGCTACGAGCTGCACGTGACTTTCATTGGATTTGATGCTTCGAAAAAATCAGATGTGCTCATCAAATCAGGTGAAAAAACTTTTGTTGAGGTGGAATTAAAAAACACGGTGGTGACACTTGATACAATTTATTCCAATGGTTCGAAAGAGATTTCGATTGATGAGGATCGCATCAGCATTTCAGAAGCAGAGCTGCGCAGCCAGCCTGGTTCGGCTGGCGACGTCAGCCGAAGTTTTAATGCACAGCCTGGTGTGACACCGCAGACCGACCTGGCCAATTCCATTAGTATTACTGGCACGACTCCCTTTGGCCTGGTTCATCGCGTGGATGGGATGGAATTTCCCTATCCCAACCATTTTCCCATTGCGCGCACCGGCATTGGTTTAGTGCATGTGCTGTCCATGGAAAACATTAGCCGAGCTGAGCTGATGACCAGCGGGGTGCCGGTCACGACGGGCGATGTGTTGTCAGCGCAGTTGGATCTTTATGTGCGTGAAGGCAATCGCCAAAAGATGGTGGAAAAGCTGGATTCGGACTCCTTTGGATTTCACGCCAGCAGCCAGGGCCCGATTTTTAAAGGCCGCGGCTCCTTCCTTTTTTCAGTTCGGCGCAGCTATCTGGATCTGATTGCCAAAATCTTGAAAATTCCCACCATTCTTATTTACAAAGACAATCTGGTAAAGATCGTTTACGACATCAAAACCAATCTCAAGCTGAATCTGCTGATGATTTCCAGCGTCGATAACACCATGCAAAGTGAAAAGGACGCGAAACGCAACGATTTAGACAGCCATTTTAAAGGCGATATCAAAAACAACCTGACAGGGATAAGTTTGATCAACTTTGACGAACATTGGTTTTTTAAATCGCATATAACATTCTCGTTCTTAAAATATAAAGGGTATAAATTCGACTCCGCACTCGAAAGCGAAATTTTTGCAGGTCAGGCCGTCGAAAAGACCTTCTCATTTCGCACAGATTTTTATTTTCAAATCAATAAAAAAAGAGCCCTGGAAACGGGCTTGGAATTCAAACTCACTCGCATTTCGGATAAATACCGATTCAGTGAATACATTGACCATTTTGGCAATAAAATCGATAGCGCTTCAGTACGAACTAACCAGCGCGATTTTCGGTTCGGCAGCTATGTAAATTACCACTGGCAGCCTTCTGACAAATTTAACGTGCAAATAGGACTGCGCGGCGACTACTATTCCCACAACCGGCGATTTCATCTGGCACCCAGAATCGCACTGTTTTCGAAATGGTCGGAAACAACCGCCTTCCGTTTTACATCGGGGCTTTATTATCAGAGTTTGCCCACGGCGCTGCTCTACCAAAAGGAATCAAACAGAAATCTGAATAATCTGTTCTCAATTCAACACAGCCTGAAATGGACGCAATTGCTGCATGAAAACCTCAAAATGTCGCTTGAATTGTTCAGCAAGCACAACAAAAATTTTCCGCTCAGTGAACAACATCCGCAATTATTTATTCTGGATGAAATTGCGCAAAAGAATCAATTACATTTCAGTTATTTTAACAGTTTGAGCGATATCGGTGAAGCATTAGCGCGCGGTGTGGATGTGAGCGTGCAGACCTCCCGTTCCCGCCAGATTTGCGGCATGGCAAGCATCTCTTATCTGGTGTCAAAATACAAAGATTACCATCGCGAGTGGCAAAATCGCGCTTTTGACAGCCGGGTGAAACTCGGTTTTGAAGGCGGCTTTAAGCTCAGCAAAAAATGGGAAATCGTGGCACGCTGGATTTACATGAGCGGTCGCCCCTATGCCCCACTCGATATCACCACTTCGAATAAATTAAACACTACGGTATTCGATCAAACCCGATTCAATCAAGTCCGCCTGCCCGCCTACCATTCCTTGAATATTCGCATCAGCCGACATTTTAAATTCAAGAAATCCCATCTTTCGGTTTATTTAAGTATTTGGAATCTTTATAACCGCAAAAACATCTTGAACTACCAGTGGAGTCGAGCCCGTGGTCGGCAAAGAACCAATCGTCAGTTGCCGGTAGTGCCGTTTATTGGATTTAAGTATGTAATCGAATGATTTAAAATTGCTAATTCATTGGGACGGCTGTATGAATCCACGAATTATTGATTCTCGCTCTCCGAATTAACCTGACAGGTGCCAGTTTCTCGAAAGCGACGGACATCGCGGATTTTGGGGACCGCCCCTACCACTCGCAAACCCAAACGTTTGTGATTTGATTAAAGCAAGGTATTTCAAAAATCATCCCCTTTACTGGCATTTGTTAAAAACTTACTGCAAAATATTTTTTGAGAGAATTCTCGCAAAAAGGTTGTCTTTATGATTATGGAGACCTGACAAATAATTTTAACTGTTTTGATTTTTCAAAAATGTAAA